>JBGSWT010000420.1:0-9978 GCA_041751815.1 Pseudonocardiaceae bacterium | reverse complement strand
TGGTGGTGGCCGATCCCTCTGGTGCTGGCTTGGGCCGGCGTGCTGCTAGGAACCGCCGACGTTGCCGTTAGGCGACTACCTGATGCGCTGACCTTACCCGCCTACCCGGCGGTCGCCGTGTTGCTGGTCGTCGCGGCGGTCGGGGCTGAGGATGCCGACCTGCTGGTACGGGCCGTGGGGGGCGCGCTGCTATGGGCTGGTGGGTACGCGGCCGTGCGGCTGATCGCCCCGGACGCCCTGGGTGGTGGTGACGTGAAACTGGCAGGCAGCTTGGGCGCGCTCACGGCCGCGTCCTCCTGGCCTGGGCTGCTGCTGGCGGTCTTGGCGGCCAGCGCGTTGACCGTGATCGTCGCCGGACTCGCTCGCATGTTCGGTCACCGCGACGTACCCCACGGCCCAGCGATGCTTGCGGCAGCGTGGCTGGTGGTATTACACCCACCGGTGTGACGAAATGAAAAAAACTAACAAAGAGTTGTTAAATGCGTACGCTAAGTGGGGCAACGGACCACTCGAAATGGTGATATGTAACAGCGTTGACCTCGCTAGGAAATCTTGCTGTAACAGCACGTTCTTAACGTGCACCGCAGGCACCGTCGTTGCCTGATTCCCGACGCAGGAGGTCGACGTCATGAGTCACACCGTTGGGGACGGCTCCAGTTCTGCCCGCGCTGAGGGAAATGCCTGCTACCGGCGACCGAGGGGACGCCTATTCAGTGTCGTCGTCTTCATGGCGGCCGCGGGGCTGGTATTGGCCGGTTGTGGCAGCCGGGTCGGAGATTCAGGTGGTTCATCTGCGCAATCCTGTGTTGACACCTCGGGTGACTCGGTGAAGATCGGATTCCTGAACTCGCTGTCTGGCACCATGGCGATCAGCGAGAACACCGTGCATGACGCACTGGCCCTGGGTGCCGAACAGATCAACGCGAGCGGTGGCGTGCTCGGCAAGAGGTTGGAGGTCGTGAGGGAGGACGGCGCGTCCGAGCCGACGGTCTTCGCCGAGAAAGCCACTAAGCTGATCGGGTCCGATTGTGTGGCGGCGGTCTTCGGTGGTTGGACATCGGCCTCTCGCAAGGCGATGCTCCCCGTTTTCGAGGGCGCCAACTCACTGCTGTTCTACCCGGTGCAGTACGAGGGCCTCGAGGCATCGCCGAACATCTTCTACACTGGCGCGACCACCAATCAGCAGATCATTCCCGGGCTAGACTACCTGAAAGAAAAGGGTGTCAAGTCGCTGTTCCTGGTGGGATCCGACTATGTCTTTCCGCGCACCGCAAACAAGGAGATCATTGCGTACGCCAAGGCCAACGGTATCGAGGTGAAGGGCGAGGAGTACGCACCGTTGGGGCATACTGAATTTGCGACGATCGTCAACAAGGTGAAGGCCGCCGGGGCCGGCGCAGTGTTCAATACACTCAACGGTGACTCTAATGTGGCGTTCTTCAAGGAGTACCGTAACGCTGGTCTGACTCCCACTGCAATGCCGGTTATGTCGGTGTCGATCGCTGAGGAGGAGGTAGGTGGCATCGGCGTGGATAACCTGGTGGGGCAGCTGACCGCGTGGAACTATTACCAGACTATAGATACTCCGGTGAACAATTCCTTTGTGCAGGCGTTCAAGGCCAAGTACGGCCAGGGTCGCGTGACCTCCGACCCGATGGAGGCGGCGTACACGTCGCTGTTCCTGTGGAAAGCGATGGTGGAGAAGGCGCAATCCTTCACGACTGACGACGTCAAGAAGGCAGCAGATGGCGTGAGCTATGAAGCGCCGGAGGGCACTGTCACGGTCAACGGTGCGAACCACCACATCGCCAAGACGGCGTTGATCGGCAAGGTGGCTCCGGACGGGCTGATCTACACCGAGTGGAGCTCCGGTGCCCCGGTGCAGCCGGACCCGTTCCTGGAGAGCTACGACTGGGCCAAGGGGCTGTCCGGCTGACGAGTGTGAACCACGCACTCTCGGAGGAAGGACACCCGGCATGGACGCCCTTTTCAATCAGCTGGTGGCCGGCTTGTCGCTGGGTTCTGTCCTGTTGCTCGCCGCCCTCGGCCTGTCCCTGACATTCGGCCAAATGGGCGTGATCAATATGGCCCATGGCGAGTTCATGATGGCGGGTGCCTACACAGCCTTCATGGTCCAGGGGCTGATCGCAGACGCTGGGATCGCGCTGCTGCTGGCCATCCCGCTCGGTTTCCTGATCGGCGGCCTGATGGGGCTGATCCTGGAGATCACTCTGATTCACCGGATGTACCACCGACCCCTGGACACTTTGCTCGTCACCTGGGGGGTGGCGCTGATCTTGCAACAGGCAGCCCGAGACATCTTCGGTGCGCCGAACGTCGATGTCCGCGCCCCTGCCTGGCTGTCCGGCAGCATCAACATCGGTGTCGTCGCAGTACCTTCGGCCCGGATGTTCATCCTGGTGCTGGCGGTTGCCGCCGTCGTCGGCCTGTCCCTGCTGCTGAAGACGACGTCATTGGGACGCCGGATCCGTGGTGTTGTGCAAAACCGCGACCTCGCTGAGACGGTCGGCATCTCCACCCGCAGCACCGACCGGCTCACTTTCTTCATCGGTTCCGGCCTGGCCGGGATCGCCGGTGTGGCAGTGACCCTGCTCGGCTCCACCGGACCCACCCTCGGCACCAATTACATCGTCGACGCCTTCCTCGTCGTGGTGGCAGGCGGCATCGGCCAGATCAAGGGCGCCGTGATTGCGGCGTTCGGGCTCGGCCTGCTGCAGGCCACGTTCGAATACTCCACCACGGCCAGCATCGCGAAGGTCACGGTCTTCGTCGTGGTTGTTGTCTTCTTGCAGATTCGACCGCAGGGCATTTTCACGGTCCGGACCAGGAGCCTGGCATGACGGCGTTAGCCGGCAGGCACGCCGACAAGTTTCCCGGAAAGCTCAAGGGCAACTACGGCGTCGCGCTCGGTTTCGTATTCGGCGCCGTCGCGCTGCTGGTGGTAGCGCCTGCTGTGCTCTCGGACTTCAGGTTGTCGCTGCTGGGCCGGTTCGTCTGTTACGGCATCGTGGCGGTCGGGATCGGTCTGGCCTGGGGCCGTGGCGGCATGCTGACGCTGGGGCAAGGAGTGTTCTTCGGCCTGGGCGGCTATGTGATGGCCATGCATCTCAAACTCGCTGACGCCGGGCCTTCTGGGGTGCCGGACTTCATGCGACTCTACGGGTCGGGGCAGCTTCCCGTCTGGTGGGAGCCGTTCCGATCTCCGGTGGTAACCCTGCTCGGTGTGGTGCTGATTCCCGCATTGGTGGCCTTCGGGCTCGGTGCCGCGATTTTCCGCAGGCGGGTGCGCGGCGCATATTTCGCTATCCTGTCCCAGGCGTTGGCAGCGGCCTTCGCGATCCTGCTGATCGGGCAGCAAACCACCACCGGCGGGACCAACGGTCTCAACGGATTCCGCTCGTTCTTCGGATTCAATTTGTTCGACCCGGTGAACAAACGGATGCTGTTCTACATTGCCGCGGCAACCCTGCTGGTGATGCTGGCCATCGTCTGGCAGCTATACCGCTCGCGGTACGGGGAGCTCCTCATTGCGGTGCGGGATCAGGAGGAGCGGGTCCGGTTCCTGGGTTACGACCCAGCCAACATCAAAATCGTCGCATACGTGCTCGCGGCGGCGATGGCCGGCATCGCGGGTGCGTTGTTCGTGCCGATCGTCGGGATCATCTCACCTGCCAGCGTGGGAGTGGTGCCCTCGATCGCCTTTCTGATCGGGGTGGCGATCGGTGGGCGGGCCACGCTGTTTGGCCCGGTGCTCGGAGCGATCGTGGTGGCCTGGGCACAGACCACGCTCTCGGAAAGCTTCCCCTCGTTCTGGACCTACTTTCAAGGTGCCCTTCTTGTCCTGGTGGTGGCCTTCCTCCCTGGTGGGTTGTCGTCAGTCGGTTTGTTGCTGCGCAGACGGCGGACTGCGGCCCGGACGGGTGAGCCGCCCCTGCCCGTACCGCCCTTCGCCGCGGACCGGCCGTCGCCGCCAGAGCCGGATCTTTCCGGGATCAGAGCTGGATCGGAGCCCGGCCGATGAGCAGGGATGTCGACTATCTGGAACTGTCCGACGTGCGAGTGGTCTTCGATGGGTTTGCCGCTGTCGACGGGGTTTCCATGACCGTGCTGCAAGGCGACCTGCGATTTTTGATCGGCCCCAATGGGGCAGGCAAGACCACGCTGGTCGACGCGATCACCGGATTGGTGCCGGCTTCCGGGTCGGCCAAGTTCGGCAGCACGGAACTGATCGGGAAGAAGGTGCACAAGATTGTCCGCCTCGGCATCGGCCGCACCTTCCAGACCGCCAGCGTGTTCGAGAAACTCACCGTGCTGCAGAACCTCGACATCGCCGCTGGCGCCGGTCGCCGGCCGCTGTCGTTGCTGCGTCGCCGTTCATCGGTGCCGCCGGAGGTCGAGGAAACTCTGGAGGCCGTCAGCCTGAGCAAGGTGCGGGACAGCCAAGCAGGCGCACTGGCCCATGGGCAGAAGCAATGGCTGGAGATCGGCATGCTGCTGGTGCAGAACGCGCGGGTGTTGCTGCTGGACGAGCCAGTGGCCGGAATGAGCGCTGAGGAGCGGGTCCAGACCGGCGAGCTGCTGCGCCGGGTCGGCGCCGAACGCACCGTCGTGGTGGTCGAGCACGACATGGATTTCATGCGGGCATTCGCCACCTCGGTCACCGTGCTGCATGCCGGGCAGGTGCTCAGCGAGGGGACCGTGGCTCAGGTGCAGTCCGACCCGAGGGTCCAGGAGGTCTACCTCGGCAGGGCCGCGACTGGGGCCGTCACCGAGGAGGTCTGATGCTGGAGCTGACGGATGTGCATGTCGGCTACGGGCGCACCACAGTGGTGCACGGTGTGACCGTCGAGGTGCCAGCGGATGGGGTCGCCGCTGTCATGGGGCACAACGGCGCCGGCAAGACGACCCTGCTGCGGGCTGCGGTCGGGCTGCTCCAGCTGCGCTCGGGACGGATCCTGCTGGACGGTGAGGACATCACGCGGATGCGGCCCAACGAGCGGGTCAAGCGCGGGCTGGGCTACGTGCCGCAAGGACAGCAATGTTTCCCGCAACTGACCACCGCGGAGAACCTGCAACTGGTAGCCGACACCCGGCGAGACGGCAAGAAGCTCATCGCCGAAGCGCTCGACCTGTTCCCCGCCCTGACTGGGCTGATGTCGCGCCGGGCTGGGCTGCTCTCCGGTGGTCAGCGCCAGCAACTGGCTATCGCCCGGGCGTTGATCACTCAGCCGCGGATGCTGATCCTCGACGAGCCGACCGAGGGCATCCAGCCGTCTGTGGTGTCCGAGATCGAGAAGATCATCCTGTCGCTGACCTCCCGCGGCGGCCTTTCGATCTTGCTGGTCGAGCAACATGTCGGCTTCGCCCTGGCCGCGGCGAGCCGCTACTACGTCATGGAAGCCGGCCGGGTCACCTCTGCCGGGGATGGTGGCGCGGACGCCCACGACCAGGTCCGCACCGCCATGGCCATCTGAGCGACGAAGGCGCGGCGGTGCATCGGATGCATCTCAAACATCGTCGTCCGGTTGTATTTCGTGCTCAGGCTCCAGGACCGCAATCATCTCCGTAGGAATCCGGAATGCTTCAGCCCTCACTCCACCGCGGTAGACCGGGGTAAGTGCGGGTTCAACACCGTCAGCGACGACACCGGCGCTCTGTAATTCTGCTGTGATGCGTGCAGTCGGTTTGGTGAAACCGCGCAACATTCGGTCGTCGTCGTAACCGCAGACCTGATAGATCTCGTCACGAATGATCGTGCCGCCTCGGGCAGCTGCGATGCGGATGACATCTGCTTGTTCGCACCCTTCAGTTTCGAGGCGCTCAAGGAGTGCGGCCACCCCTTGCGCGGACCAGGCGACGCGAATCGTGGTTTCTCTGCTTACGCGTTCGACGTCATCCACCGACTCGCTACTTACCGTGATCTTCAGAGTGGCCGCGCGTTTCAGTAGGCCGATTGGGCGCATCATGAAAAGTCGTCGTCCGCATGTGTTCCATAGCTCAGTGGTGAGCTCCACCCTCGGACCAAGAAATTCCGACCGGTATCGCCACCACCAGTCCTCCTTTTCGTCGCCCGTCACCAGCAACACGTCGATGTTACGGCTAGCGGCTTCCTGAAGCGTCTGGTGCCACACGAGGTAGTCGCCTGCTGCACCTTCCGGGACCTCGGATTTGGCCTTGTCGACATCAAGGTAACCCGGTGGCTGTTGGCGAGATACCCGTGAGTTGCCCTCATCAACAGCGGCCTGCCGGTCAGCTTCGTCTGGCGCGACGCCGACCTTTTGGTCAAGGAGAGCTTCAAGTTGCTGCAGGACAGGTTCATTGCTTGCACTACCGACTGCCTTTGGCGCCCCAGGGGCGTGAGTTTGGATGATCTGCCCGAGTTCAGCATACAGGTCGGTGATCTTCTCGATCAGGGAGTCTCGCTCGGATACCTCGATCGCCGTCGTCTTCGCCCACTGATGGAGGGCATCCGCCGTCGCGCGCTGTTGCTTGTCCAAGGCTGCCAGCACTTGTTCGGTACCAGCGCCCCGGCTTACGAGTACGCTGAGCCTGTTGCGCCAGAATTCTCGCATAACCTGGTGGGGTATCCAAAGACGTTTACCCAGACTCCGCAAGACTCCAAGGAGATCGTTTCGCGTCGACTCATTGTAGCGGTACAGGTTCAACAGCACATTGGTGTCGAGGATGACAAGAGCCGATTGCAGCGCAGAATTTAGCTCGTCTTCCGTGGGCAAACGGTAACCGTGGAAGTCGTCATATATGCCGCAGCTGGCCCCTCCGCTCACACGAATTCTCTCTTTCATTGATACGAAGTTGCCGATGGGTGCCGCTGCCACACTGGCGTCGCGTACGGCACGCTTCCTACTTCTAACCGCGGCGCTAACGCAAGCTCAAGCGCAAGAACCCTCACAGGGCTCCGCTAGACCGGTGTTGACGTCAAGCCATACAGATGGCCACCTCCTTGTACACGCCCGTAGGCTCCGGCTGGTCTCGACACAGTTGCCTGCCACCTGTTGTATCAGGTCATGGAGTAGCGACACGGCCAATCGGGACCTCGACGCTCGCCTCATCAGCCTCTGCTGTCCCTGGGGGGGGAAGGGTGGATACGTTGCGGATGTGCCAGAGAAGGCAACTTTCGGTGAGAAGTTGCCCGTGGCGGCACGTCTGCGTGTTGCGGCAGTCCTTCCCCCCTTTCCCCGATCTCACTGACAGCGGCATCATGTAACTGGCGCCGGAGGCACCGGGCGATCGTGTCGGGTGTTGCGCGGTTGGCCGGGTGATCGATACAGCCCGTGGCATGGGAATGGCCGGAGGGCACCGGTGGTTGTACGAGATGTCCGGGCCGGGTGGATTGCGTCCCCCGGGTCCACATCACTCCGCCGCCGCGGACGATCGTTCGGCTGAAGCCGCGGTGTGCCTTCGCCGAGAGGCGACCAGCACGCTCGGCCCGGCCCCTTCGTCACCTCGATACCCATAAGGACGGCAAGCCATGAAGGGTGACCGCACTGAGATCGTCATCGACGCCGGCGGCGCCACCCTGACCTACGAGATCGAGGCCACCCGCAACGGACGACGGGTGGAGATCACCCACGGTCGCGGCATCATCGAGGTCACCGAGGTCACCCGTGGTGGCACGCCGGTGCGCACGGCCAGGTTCATGGCGTCCCGCGTGCTGGCCCTGGTCGAGCATCCGACTGCCCGCCCAAGTCCGCAAGAGGACGAGCCAGCTACCCACGTCGTTCCTCAACCGCGGGTAGGTGGCAGCTCAGTCGTCCCTCAGCCCGCCGGAGCCAACACTGCCGCTGTTCAGGACATACTCAACTAGCGTGATACGGACGGTGCCGGGCCGGTGAGGAAGGGGCCACCATGCTGCTGTCCCCGCATGAACAGGAGAAACTTCTGGTCCATGTGGCTGGCCAGCTGGCCAGGGAGCGCCGCGCCAGGGGACTGCGGCTGAATTATCCCGAGGCCGTCGCTCTGATCACCTCGTGGGTGCTGGAGAGAGCACGTGACGGCCTGAGCGTCGCCGAGCTGATGGCCGGGGGCCAGCGGGTACTGAGCCGGGACGACGTCCTGGACGGTGTGCCCGAGATGATCAGCTCGGTGCAGGTGGAGGCCACCTTCCCGGATGGCACGAAGCTGGTCACCGTGCATCGACCGGTGCAGTGACCGCCGACGTGCAAGGTCGCGCGGAGGCGGCGTTATGACCGCCGCCGAGCGCAGGGTGCCCGGTGAGCTGCTGCTCTCCGAAGAACCTGTCGCGCTGGGGCCGCAGACCGGTCAAGAACTGCTCGTGCGCAACACGGGAGACCGGCCGATCCAGGTGGGGTCGCACTACCACCTGGCCGCGGCGAACCCAGCGTTGGAGATGGACCGGGACGCCGCGACCGGGATGCGACTGGCGGTCCCGGCCGGCACCTCGGTGCGCTTCGAACCCGGAATCGAACGAGTGGTGCGGGTTGTGCCACTGGGTGGCGCCCGCACCGTGCCCGGTCTGCGCCTCGATGTGCCGGATCCCGGTGGGAAAGCCCACGGAGCCGGCAGCGGGGGCAGGTGGACGATCGAGCGCAGCCACTACGCCAAGCTCTACGGTCCCACCGAGGGCGACCGGCTGCGGTTAGCCGACACCGATCTGCTCCTGGAAGTCACCGAGGACCGCTGCCGCGGACCGCATGGTGGCGACGAGGTGGTCTTCGGCGGGGGCAAGGTGATCCGGGAGTCAATGGGCCAGGCCCGGACCTCGCGGGCCGAGGGCGCACCCGACCTGGTGATCACCGGTGCCGTCGTGCTGGACCACTGGGGAGTCGTCAAGGCTGACATCGGGGTGCGGGACGGGCGGATCGTCGGGCTGGGTAAGGCCGGGAACCCGGACATCATGGACGGGGTGCACCCCGCGCTGGTTATCGGTCCAGGCACCGAGGTGATCGCCGGCAACGGGATGATCCTGACCGCCGGTGCGGTGGACAGCCACGTGCACCTGATCAGCCCGCAGCAGGTGCCCGAGGCACTGGGTTCGGGCGTCACCACCCTGATCGGCGGCGGCACCGGCCCCGCGGAAGGCACCAAGGCAACCACCGTGACGCCGGGGGCCTGGTACCTGGCCCGGATGCTGGAATCCCTGGACGAGCTGCCGGTGAACATCGCGTTGCTGGGTAAGGGCAACACCGTGGGCGAGCCGGCGCTGTATGAGCAGATAGCGGCCGGGGCCAGTGGTTTCAAGCTGCACGAGGACTGGGGATCCACCCCGGCGGCGATCGACGCCTGCCTGCGGGTCGCCGACGACACCGGTGTGCAGGTGGCAATCCACACCGACACGCTGAACGAGGCGGGCTACGTCGCTGACACGCTGGCGGCGATCGCCGGGCGCACCATCCACACGTATCACACCGAGGGGGCCGGCGGCGGCCACGCGCCCGACATCATCACCGTCGCGAGCGCTCCGCACGTGCTGCCCAGCTCCACCAACCCGACCCGCCCGCACACGGTGAACACCATTGACGAGCACCTCGACATGCTCATGGTCTGCCACCATCTTAATCCCGCCGTGCCCGAGGACCTCGCGTTCGCGGAGAGCCGGATCCGGCCGTCCACCATCGCGGCGGAGGACGTGCTGCACGATCTCGGCGCCATCTCGATGATCGGCTCGGACTCGCAGGCGATGGGCCGGGTCGGTGAGGTGATCCTGCGAACCTGGCAGACCGCGCACGTCATGAAGCGGCGGGTTGGGGCGCTGCCGGGGGACCCGCCGACGTCGGACAACTTGCGGGCGCGGCGCTACGTGGCCAAGTACACGATCTGCCCGGCCGTCGCGCATGGGCTGGACGGTGAGGTCGGCTCGGTGGAGGTGGGCAAACTTGCTGACCTGGTGCTGTGGCAGCCCGCGTTCTTCGGGGTCCGGCCCAGCGTCGTGCTCAAGGGCGGCATGATCGCCTGGGCGGCGATGGGCGATTCCAACGC
>JBGSWT010000419.1:0-14697 GCA_041751815.1 Pseudonocardiaceae bacterium | reverse complement strand
TGATTATCCTCGGGCGCGATGTGGTGGACGTCAGGCCGGGCGTCTTCGATGTTGGCGCTAACTACTCACCGTCTTGCGTCGAGGTCGCCCGCCGGGTGCGGTTGTTCTCGGATTCCGAGGCCGCTGGGGACGTAGCGCTGGTTTCTGCGGGCTGATCCTTCGATGCCGGAGGGTCACACGACACACCGATTGGCGGGTGCGCATCAGCGGTGTTACGGAGGGTCGCCAGTCGCGGTGTCCAGCCCACAGGGTCGCTTCGCGGCCGCCGCCGCAGTGCTGGACGGACGGGTGCTGCAGCGCGCCGAGGCGTACGGCAAGCACTTGTTTCACGTCTACGCGCCCGATCTCATGGTGCACGTTCATCTGGGTCTTTACGGTGCGTTCACCGAGGCGGCGTTGCCCGTGCAGCCGCCCCGGGGTCAAGTGCGGATGCGTCTGGTCGGCAGCACACACTGGACCGATCTGCGTGGGCCGACAGTGTGCGAATTGGTCACCGAGGTCGAGGCGGATATGGTGCTCGCCCGACTGGGACCCGACCCATTGCGTGCCGACGCGGACCCGGACCGGGCGTGGGCGCGGATCTCCCGGTCCCGCGCTCCGTTGGCCACGTTGCTGATGGACCAATCGGTGCTGGCCGGCGTCGGCAATGTCTACCGCGCTGAGGTGCTGTTCCGTCATCAGTTGGATCCGTTGCAGCCAGGTTGTGCGTTGTCTGCCGGGCAGTGGTCGGCGTTGTGGTCAGATCTCGTCAAGCTGATGCGCGAGGGCGTGCGTCGTGGCCGGATCGACACCGTTGGGCCGGAGCACGACCCGGTTCGCATGGGACGCGCACCCCGGCAGGACCGGCACGGTGGAGAGGTCTACGTCTACCGCCGTGCCGGAGCCCCCTGCCTGGTGTGCGGCACGACCGTCGTCACTGTGCGGCATGTGGGCCGCAACCTCTACTGGTGTCCCTGCTGCCAGCAACGGCCAGCGTCTTAGTACCGAGGCTGAGCCGTCGGACTTGTTCTTCCCGGTGATCGCCCCGTCGATCCGGTGGGAAACGACATCCAGCGAAGCTGGATTGCGACGCTGGCACGCGAGCCTGGCGACCACGCATCGTCCCATCCTGCCTGAACCTGTGATCAGCGAACGCAACAGTGCCTGACGATCTGCCTGGCGGGCTGATCGTGCTTGACTGCCATCAGCGTACGTCGCACGGCCTCGACAGCGGCGCCGGTGCATGTCGGGTACGAAGGTGGCGTAGATGGCGGCGAAGTGGACGCGAAGGAGTCAAGGGTCACGCCGGGCAGGAACAGCTGGCCGCACACGCTGCGGTCGATTCTTGACCCCCCGTGCACCAACAGCACCGGCTCATGGCCCGCGAAAGACGGCGTGTCATGACGCCGCAGCGCCCCAGCCAGCGTCGCCGTTGCAGTCACCAAAGGCGGCCCGCCGCTCTGGGCGGCATCGGCCATCGCGTGCGCGGGACAAGCAAACACCAACATCGACAACAGCGGCAGTGCCAGCAACACACGCCGAACCGTGCCAGCTCCTTGGCCAACATCGGCGCGGGGCGCCAGCAACCGACAGCCCCACCAGTCAAGGATGGACGCCCGAGACTGCAGTTCGTCCCGCACTCACCATGATCATAATTGGGGGATGGCGAGGACGCCTTCCCCTTAATGCAACAGTGCCGTCTCAACTCGCTGCCAAGCGTCGCAGGCTGACCCGCCGGCCTGGACCACCACCGCTGATATAGGCCGGATGGCCGATGTAAGCCAAGCGCCGGCAGGTCAGGATCAAAGCCGACCAGATTACAGCGGCGACGAGAAAGATTCGGGGATTTCTGCCAGAAGCCGGAAAAGATACCGCGCCGCCCGGTACCAGCATTGGGAGCCGACGTGTCAGCGAACAGTAAAGGGGCCGCGCCGAGCGCAATCCAGGTCGAGAACCCGGCAGGTCTCGGGTGTCGATGCAGTCCGACGGTGCCCTAGCAGCTTTCCTCATAGCCATGTGCTCCGCCCCCTATCTTTCGCGCGGCTACCACGCAGAATCCGTTGGGTACCTCCATCATTCGGAAGGGATCCTCATGACTATCGAACTTATTCCTCTCGGCACCGCGGACGTCGGAATCTCCGAACCGATCATGATGCCCGGTGGACCCTCGGGCACCCGAGCGATCATCGAGATCACGTCTGCTGAGTACAGAGGAGAACGCCTCCGGGCCAAGCTTAAGGGAGTTGCGGCTGCCGACTGGGCCGTCGTCAGCCCGACCGGAATCGGCCTCATGGATGTGCGACTTACCATTGAGACAGAAGATGGAGCACTCGTATACGTGTCGTATGGTGGGCGGGTGGATCTCTCCACTGGCATGGAGGGTGCGACCGTATACACGGCTCCCCGCTTCGAGACCGGTGATGAGCGATACGCGTGGATGAACAAGATTCAAGCCGTTGCCAAGGGAGTCATCAGCGGAGGTGTACTGCGTTACGAGCTCTACGAACTGCGCTGAGGTCCTACCGCGAGTCCGACGTCGACGCCTCCAGCAAAGCCGGTACCCGACCGTTTAGCACGCGGTAGGATCTGCGGGGCGGACTCCAACTCCGGGGCTGTGGTACACGCCGCGCTCCGCGTGCACAGCTCGACGGGCGCCGACCATGGCGTCGCGGAGACGGTAGCCGACTTTGTGTGCAGCTTCCGGGGAGGTGAGGAGGCGCTCGCCAGGCGGAGAAGATGGTGCTTTTCACAGTGAGTTACCGGAAGGAGATCGAGATGAATCAGACGGCGAAACAACGACCGCCGATGGCCGGATTTCACCATTTTGGTGCTACCGTAACCGATGTAGAGGCTAGTGCACACTGGTATCAGCGGGTACTGGGGCTTGAACGCATCCCTGCTAAGTTTCCGCATTACGGCAACGAAGACACCGGATACACTGTGCTCCTCACTGACCTCAGCTGCGGGATCGTCATAGGAGTTCATCGCAATACGAGTAATGACGGTCAGCCATTCAACGAAGCCCGAACCGGCCTTGACCACATTAGCATTTCTGTGCCGAGTCGACCAGATTTGGAATCCTGGGCTGAATGGCTCGACAGCTTGGCGGTCCCCCACTCAGGAGTGGCCGATATTGATAACCCGTTAAAGTACTCGGCGCTGGTATTCCGTGATCCGGACAATATTCAGTTGGAGCTCTTCTTCATGGCCGGTTAACTACTGCTGGGACTTACTATGGATGGCGGAGACGATCTGGTTGACGGGCACATGGTAGGACGGTCGTGCCCATTTACACACTCTGCTCCGTCACCGTTCCCCGGGCGAGACCATCGTGGCCAGTCAGCGTCAAGGCGGCCCTAGAGGAGCGCGACCCGCTCGCCAGCGATATCCCGGCTGGGGACTGCACCTCCTGGAGAGGGTTCGCCTCTGCTCCCGAGGCGGGTGGCTGGGTAGGTGGGCGACATTCCCAACGGACATGTGGGTCTGCGCACCTGGAGCAGACTCTACATAGGGAGGCGCTGGCGATGAGACAATCGCGAGCGCGCGTCCGGACGGGCCGGCCGCTGATGTGGGGAGATCCCCCGGTGGACGCAGGCGGCGTCGAGCAGGCGAGCTTCCACCTGCCGGTCGGCACGGCGACATTCATGCTGACCGACGTTGAGGATGCGAGACGTCTACGGGAGTCCGCTCCCGAGGTGATGGCTGCTGCAATCGTCCGGCACGACGAGGTGCTCGATGAGGCGATATCACGGCACGGCGGTGTGCGGCGGCCGCAACAGGACGCCGGGTTAAGCGTCGTGGCGGCGTTTACCCGTGCCTCAGATGCGGTGGCCGCAGCGCTCGACGTGCAGTGGACCTGTCACCGCGAGGGCTGGCCTGACGGGGGGTCGCTGAGGCTGCGCATCGCTCTGCACACTGCAGAGGCTCAGCGGCGCCAGGAGGGCAATTACTTCGGCCAGGGAGTCAGCCGCTGCGCTCGGCTGTGCGAGGTTGCGTACGGCGGTCAGATTGTGCTGTCCCGGGCGACCCGCGACCTGGTCCTTGATCGGCTCCCCGAAGATGCCGAACTGACCGACCTCGGTGTTTATCGGCTGCGCGACCTTGGGCGACCCGAGCAGGTTTTCGGGCTGGTGCACCCCGATCTACCGGCGGAGTTTCCTCCGCTGCGTTCGCTGGACACGATGCCCAACAATCTGCCCGATGAGCTGACCAGTTTCGTCGGTCGGCGCATCGAGCTGGCCCGGATTAGCGATCCGCTGCAGTGGGTGCGGCTGCTGACGCTGACCGGTGCCGGCGGCTGCGGCAAGACCCGCCTAGCGTTGCAGGCAGCGGCCGATGCGATGGACCGCCACCCTGACGGCGTGTGGTGGGTCGAACTCGCGCGGCTAGAGGAGCCCACGCTGCTACCAGCTGCGGTAATCGACGCGGTCGGTTTGAGTGAGGTGCGGGGTTGGGCTTTGCTGGACACGCTGGTCGAGCACCTGCGTGCACACCGCGCGCTGGTCGTGCTGGACAATTGCGAGCACCTGCTGGGTGCCTGTGCGGAGCTGGTGGATGCGCTGCTGCGCGCGTGCCCGTGGCTAACGATCCTGGCGACGAGCCGGGCTCCGCTGGGGGTGCCGGGCGAGATGACTTGGCGGGTGCCGTCGATGTCGCGGCCCGGCGAGCTGCAACGTGAGCCGATCGAGGCGTTGCGTCAGTCCGATGCGGTGTCTTTGTTCATCGACCGCGCCACGCAAGTTCACTCCGAGTTTGTGATCACCGCAGCCAACGCGCCGGCGGTGGCCCAGATCTGTGATGACCTCGACGGTATCCCGCTGGCCATCGAGCTCGCCGCGGCGCGGGTGCGGATGTTGACTCCCGAACAGATCGCGCGCGCCCTCAGTGATCGTTTCCACCTGCTCACCGGTGGTGCCCGCACGGTGATGCCGCGCCACCAAACTCTGGAGGCCTCGATCGACTGGAGCTACGGGCTGCTCAGCGATGGTGAGCGGGCGCTGCTGCGGCGGCTGGCGGTGTTCGCCGGGGGCTGGAGGCTGGAGGCCGCTGAGCAGGTGTGCCCGGGTGAGGGGATCGAGCGCTACGCGGTACTCGATCTGTTGAGTGGTCTGGTCGACAAGTCTTTAGTCACCACTGAGGATTGCGGCTCCGAGGTGCGCTATGGCCTGCTTGAGACGGTCCGCCAATACGCCATGGCGCGCTTGGCCGACGCTGGTGAACTCGCGGACCTGCGCGAGCGCCACCTTGCCTACCACCTCATGCTGGCCCAGGCCGCTGAGACACACGTGCTCGGCGCCGGGCGAGATGACCCTGTCCTGCGCATTCTGGCCACCGAGCTGCCGAATCTGCGCGCAGCCCTGGAGTGGGCGGCGGTGACCGACTCCAACGCTGCGCTGCGTCTGGTGAACGCGCTGGCGCTATTTTGGCTGTTCACCGGTCGCTATCAGGAGGGTCACGCCGCGTACGCCCGCGCCCTTGATGCCGCCGGTGAACAGCCGACGCCGCTGCGGGGCCGGGCGATAGCGGCGCGCGGAAGCCTAGGGCAGTACGGAGGCGCTTACCAGGCAGCCCACGGGTGGGCGCAGGAAGCGCTGAAGATCGGCCAGACCTGTGGGGACCCATGGACGCAGGGGCGGGCGTTGCACACCCTCGGGCTCATGAGCTCCATTGGCGACCCGACCGGCGGACGACCGTTGCTTGAGCAAAGCGTGCAGCTGGCCGCGCAAGCCGGTGACGACTGGTGCCGCATCGACGCTGCCCAATGCCTGGCGCTTGGCTGGATTGTCCAGGATAAGTTCGACACCGCCCGTCCGGTGCTCGATGACATGTATGCAACAGCGACGCGGCGTGGCTACACTTGGGGGTTTCCCTGGCATTGGTTGTGCCTGGGCTGGGAGGCGCTGTTTCAGGGGCGGCTGGCCGAGGCGCGGGAGTTGCTCGCGCGTTCTATCGCTGCCAGCGACGAGGTCGGTTTGCCGATCACGAACGGATTCGCCAACGGGTTCCTGACCTACGTGCATGTTTCTTGTGGTGATACGGAGTTTGCGTATTCACTCGCCGGCACGACGCTTCAGCGCGTGCAGGAGACCGGCGCGGGCTTCGTCCTGGGCATGGCTAACCAGATGCTGGGCAGAACTGAGATGGTGCTGGGTGAGCTCGTCGCGGCGCGTGGCCACCTCCAGACCGCCGTCGAAGTCGAGCGCCACTCGGGGTTTCTTTACATGCTTTCCTGGCACCTTGTCCTGCTGGGCAGCCTGGAGCGGCTCGACGGGAACCTCGACGCGTCTCGTGCCCGGGGCAACGAGGCGCTGGAGTTGGCCCGACGGCTGGGTAGCGACTGGATGCAGGCTGGCGCCGAGCGCCTGCTGGGTCGTCTCGTGCTCGCCGCTGGTGATGCCGCTGACGCCGAGCGCTACATCCAGGATGCGCTTGGCCGCTTGGTGGCGAAGGGCTTTGCTATCGACATTCCGGAGTGCCTTGATGTCCTGGCCGCCGTTGCCGCTAAGCAGGAAAGCTTCGAGGAGGCCGCGCGGCTGCTGGGCGCTGCAGCAGCCGGCCGCGCGCGGCTGGGCATCATCCGCTTTCCCCCCGAGCCGGAATTCTGGGCAGAAACCGAGCTCACCATCCGCGAGGTGCTCGGATATGAGGTTTACGACGCTGCATTCAGCGCTGGCGCCGCATTAGGAACCGAAGAAGTGATCGGCTATGTCCGCCGGGCCCGAGGTGAGCGGAAGCGCCCTTCACGTGGTTGGGACAGCCTGACCCCCACCGAGCTGCAGGTCGTGCGCCATATCGCTGCCGGCCTCACCAACCGCCAGATCGGCCAGCGCATGTTCATCTCCCCCAGCACCGTGAAGGCCCACCTCTCGCACATCTTCGCCAAGCTGGGCGTCCCCTCACGCTCCCATTTGGCAGCCGACGCCACGAGACATGGACTGGACCGCGACAACTAACTCGAAACCGATCGCCGGCTCAGGGGAGTGCTGGTGCTGGTCAACCACTTCAAAAGCAAGCGCGGTGGCGGCGATGCCCGCCGCCTGCGCCAGACCACCCGAGTCAAAGAGATCGTCAACGCCCGCCTGCCTGACCATCCCCACCTAGTCGTGCTCGGTGACCTCAACGACACCCCCGACTCCGCCAACCTCGCACCCCTGATCAACGACACGCCGCTAAAAGACATCAGCACCAGCGCCCTGTTCGACGACGACGGCGGCTTCGCGGGCACGTTCGGAAACACAGGTCGCCCGAAACAGGCGCTGTTTGCCTTGATGTAACTACTGGACAGGCCACATCCGACCCCCCGACCACGCCCCCGCGTGACCTGTCAGCTCGAACCGACAAGCGAGTTGACAACGCCTTCAGTCGAGTCGGGTGACGGTCAGGGTGATTGAGCCTTTGTTGTTGTCGTAGAAGCCCCAGGCGTCGTTGGCGTAGGCGTAGAAGTAACCGGGCTGCTGGACCTGCTGCTCGCCCGCTTGCCCGATCATGAACGATCGGTATGGCTGCTGCGCGCCGTCGTCATCGACCTCGGTGGCGGCGACGACTCCGATCAGGGCCATCCACGGCGCGTCGGTGGCGCGCGGCGCGCCGAAGAAGGTTGCCGCTTCATTGCCGCTTAACTGGCGGAAGCGCTCCTGTAACCACCCGGTGGTTGATCCCACCAGCTGGAATACCTCCGAGGGGTGGAACCGGCCGTCGTGGGTGCCGCCTGGGCCGACCGGGACACCACGGTCGAGCCACTGCCCGTCGGCCTGGAACGAGTACCGTCCTTTATCCAGGTAGAGCCGCGTCGCGTTCCACGCCCGGCTGGCGTATATCTCGCAGGTGGCCGATTCGCCTCTCTGCAGCACACTGCTGGTTCGGTACTCGCCAACCGTGATCGGCGGGCATGCCCGCCGGGCGAACACCGAGGGGTGCACGATCTCAGCGGAGTGCTGCTCGTCGATCAGCGGGACCGCGCGGGGTGTCGGGCCGAGGTGTAAATAGACGCCAGTGCAGGAATCGTGCAGCACGTCGGCGGGGTCGGGTCGGAGCTGGTTGAGTATTTCCTTGCGGAAGCTCAGACTGGTGCACGCGCTCGCCTCGTCGATCATCCACTGCAGCGCTGCGTCGGATAGTCCGGTCTGCAGGTGCCCGCCTCCTACGTCGCAGTGGTCGCCTGGGAACCACACCTGTCGCATGCTGCGGTCATCAACCGGTGCGGGCCCTTCGGTCCATAACGTGGGCGTGAACGGACCCCGGGTCTCGTCTAGTGCCACCGCGTGGCGGGCGTGTTCGATGAGGGGGTTGAGCCGGGTGTCGTGGAATCGGTGCCGGTCGTCGACGTCGAAGAGGTTGAGCACGCCGAGGCTGTCGGGGATCCCCAGTGAGCCGACCGTGTCCCAGACCCCGAGGAAGCGGATCGGAGCCCGTGGGTAGGGCGCATTCCCTGGGGGTCGCCCCCGGGCGGGGCGGTATACCTTGTCGTATAGGCGGTCGATCTCGGCCCAGTGCTGGGCAGGTGGTGATGCGGCCAACGTGGTGGCCAGCCCGCAGGTCGAGAGCATTCCGGCCAGGCTGCGCACGGTGTAGGCGCCCCGGCTGAATCCGAACAGACAGATCGCGTCGCCAGGCTGATAGGTCTTGGCTAACCAGGAGTACGCGCTTTTGATGTTGGCGGCCAGACCGACGCCGAGCCCGCCGCCACGCAGCCGATCGACCAGGCCGGGATCGGTGCCGACGCCGGGGTGGTAGTAACGCAGCTGATGCTCGCTCTCGTGCAGGGCGTGGTGGAGGCGCACGACGTTGGTCGGTGTCGGCACGCCTGCTTGTTGTTGTTCCGGGGTGTTCCAGGTGCCGTCGCAGCACACCACGAGGTGACGCATGATGGCCCTCCTCATCCGGGCAGCGATGCCCTACCAGTCGCAGATGCCCAAAAACAGTTCACTGCCGTTGTCGACATCGCGCAACCCAAGCTCGGTCAGCAGTTCCAGGATCCGCGCGCAATCGGCGTCGGTGTAGGTGGCCTTGCGCAGCAACACGTTGATCTCACCCTGTGCGACGATCGCCGCAGCACCGGCAGCGTCGACATCGCCCGACAGCGCGACAGCGCGCTGAAAAAGGTTCTCCACGTTGTACGACGCGACCCGCATCAACACCAGCGCCTTATCTCGTCTCATGCCCGCAACACCGCAGCCGCCACACAAGGTTCTTGAGGCTTCTCAAGAACCAATGCACGAAAGAGCACACGATGCTGCTCACAGATACGTCATTCGCAAGTAGCCGCCAAATGGAGCAGATCCACGACGGTCAACACCCAGCCCAGCAGATGGCTGGGCGCTGCCCTCGCCCGAGGCCACTAGTTTCGACAGCGCGGGATCTTCGTGCCGAGCACGTCCAACAGCGGTCGCTCACCTCGCCTGTCGCCGAGTACCCGCAGTTCAGCACTAGTGCACGTCAGGCCGCTGGTCGTCGTCCGATCTTCCCAGCTGGGCTCACAAGTAATCATCGTCAGCGAGCCGACAGCGGACAACGGGACGCCCGTGGCAGGCAAACTGTATCCACGTCCGCCGTCGGGGGCGGTGTATCCACGTGGGCACGCCGCGTCTCTATCTGTAAGTGGCACCGCGCAAGGTCCACCACACAGGTGTTGGCTGCACGCCGTACGGCGAAGGAAAAGGGCTGGTGTGGCGCAGAGGAGATCACATGGCCGCTAGTCGTGAGCGTGCACAGCGGGGAACTGAGCGGGAGTGGCGACGGCCGAGGATATTGACTGGCTCGTTGCCCACCTGCGGGCGGTGGTCGTGGCTAGCCCCGCCGTCTGGGCCGGCCGGGGGAGGACGCTGTTACAGCTCACCGCGCTGCACCTCATCAGCGCGCTGGCACCGGTCACCCTCACCGACCTGGGCCAGGTCCTGGGTACCAGACCGCCAGCCACCTCCGCGATGGTCGCCCGGCTGAACCATGGCGGGCTGGTGCGCCGCACGCCAGACTCACACAACCGTCGGCGCGTCCAGCTGACCCTCACCGCCGAGGCCGAACCGATCATCGGCGACACCGACACCGACCCCGACACCGCCAGACGCCTGCAGGCAGTGCTCAACGGCATGAGCCCACAGACCCGTCGCCACCTGATCGACATACTCATCGAGACCATACGACGCTCCGCCGAATAGCCAGGGCTCCGCATCAGCCGCTTCCTCGTTATCGCCTAGCGATCCTGCTGCATTAAGCGATCGGCTCACCCGACCTAGTCCACCTGCTCCCCCAGAAGCCAGACAGCAAACCTTCGGATGTCCGGTTTGTTACGATTCACCGAGGTGCGCTCAGCGGCTGCTTCTCCACTTTGGTGATGGCGAGGACGCCCTTCGCCTTAATGCAACAGTGCCCCTCGGGTTGTGGGCCGGTGACGGCGGCGAGGGCGCGAAGTCTGGCTCAACGTGCTTACCGAGATCAAAAACTGCGGTGTGGTCGGCGTGTGCATGGTTATCTGTGATTGACTCATGGGCTTCCCTGAGTCAATCACCACCACCTGGCAGTACGCCCAGGTACCGGCCTGCATCCTGATCCGTGAGCTCACGGCCAGGTTCCGTCTCCCCGCGAACCCGGACTGTGGCGGGTGTACTGGACGAGGGCGACGACGCATCAGCACAGCCTGTCTGACCCTTGTCCTTCATCAACGCAACTGTGCCGCGCATCAGCCCGCCTTGCCCGAAGCAGCGATCCGCCTATGCATCAGTGCGCGTGATTACCTCTGGCGGGAGCGGGAACCTGCAAACCCTAAACCGGGGCCGCAGCGAGCGGACACGGTGGTAGCGCATTGGCCACTGCGTTCGCGGCGCCGTTACCGTGCCTGTTTGCGAGGTGACAAGTGTGTACGTTAAGGTGCGCAACCATCCCTAAACGAGATCGAGGACGTGGATTCACCATGGCGCAGAAAACCATAGTCACGCTGGTCGACGATCTGACTGGCGAGGAGGCCGAGAACATCAGCACAGTCGAGTTCGCGCTCGATGGCGTAACCTACGAGCTTGACCTGACTGACGAAAACAGCACCAAGCTGCACGACGCGCTGTCCCAGTATGTCAAAGCAGGTCGAAAGATCGGTGGACGGCGTCGCAGCGGCCCCGGCCAAGGCCGAGCCATCAAAAGCACCGGTCGCACCGCCGACTACAACCGCGAGACACTGAAGTCGATCCGTGAGTGGGCCAAGAAAAACGGCCACAACGTCAACGACCGCGGCCGACTGCCCGCCAACGTGTTACAGGCCTGGCAGACCGCCCAAGCAGGTATGTCCAGGGCATAGGGCACGGCTGTCGTCATGGCAGGCGGTGGTTCCTACCGGCTGGCAAGCAGACCCACTGGGGGAATTGAAGCTGCACCACCGGCTGGGCAGCCCGGCGGCTCAGCCAGTGCAAGATGTCCTGCCTTCAGGTTCGCCGAGTGGGGTCCGAACACCGCCGCCGGAACCGGCGGTCGTGAAGCGGGTGTTGTCCGCAGTGACCAGCCCCCGTTTGCGAGTCAGCACCGCTGGTCGGGACATACGCATTGATCCGCTCGCCACGCAATTGATTATAAATCGGCGTTTGGCCACGGCGCGATACCGTAGGGTGCGTCTGCGGGTCTGTTGCGTTGAGGGATGACGGGTTTGGGCAGGGTGAGTGAGCTGATGCGTCGTCGCGTTGTCGAGTACGTCCGCCTCGGTCCGCGTTCGCTGGCTTTCGGTTCCCACCGGATGTGATCTTGGCGGCGGTGCGTTCAATGCCAGTAAGTTAAGCCCGCCAAGATCGTCTCGTAGATGCGGGTCCTGAGACCAACTGCACGGCTCATTCGCCAGATCATCCGGGCAGGAAGAGACGATGTCTATCGAGAATCCGTTGCGGACAAGATGATGTTTTTCTCGATGACCACCTCTAGGACGACCCACCGGCGTGCCTCATGCCGCCTCCCACACGGATCTGCGACATCACATTGATTCGACACGCCCCTATGTATCCGCGACATTAGCGGTCGAACCATTAGTCAGCGGGCTTGGCGTACTCCGCCGCGGCGGACCAGTCAAGAGCGACGCAAGGCTCATCGCCGATGATCCACGCATCGTGACCGGGGGAGATGACAAACGCGTCACCAGGTTCCAGATCGCCTTCGGGCCCGTCGTTCATCGTGACGTGCATCCGCCCGGAGACGATGTATCCAGTGTGGGCAGCCTCGCAGGACTCGGTGCCGACGATGGGCTTGACGTCCTTGGACCATTGCCAGCCGGGCTGGAAGACAGCTCGACCTACGATGGCTCCCGATATGGTCACTACCCCGAGTTCACCGTTCGTGAACTTCCGGACTTCGTCAGGCTTATCGAGGTTTCTCGACTGAAAGGTCATGGTTGCTCCTCGACGAGATCACCGACCCGCAGCCGGGCCGGGCTCCGGCTCAGACGCACAGCGCGGTGGCCGAGAGGTCCCGACGGAACTCATGCGCAGGCCCAGATGTGGTGACCACGTTACGTCCGACATCGCACCCGAAATAGGGCCATCAGGGTGGATCGACGGCCTGAACGAGGAGTTCATGCGTATGACTACCCGCCGATACTCGCGGCAAGTAATCAACCATGACACATCTGCGTGACGGCAGGAGCCACACAAATCCGTCGGTATCGGCCGACCACCTAGCCCTGCAAGTCGCACCGCAGAGAGCATCCCGGTCGCTGGGTCGCGGTCATCCCCCGCGACCCGCCCAGCGATCGGAGCTGTTCCCGGGTGCACTGTGCGATCTCCAGGATCATCCGCGGTGGGGTGCTCAGCGGCTGGGTCATGAGCTGGCCCGAGCCGGGCACCTACCGCGTGGCTTCTACCCGAGCAGGTGGACCAGCTCGGGTGGTCCGATCGCTTAATGCAACAGTGCCCCTACTCCCCGACACCGCCGACGATCGGCTGCCAGCCACCGGCTACCCCACGTCCGACCTAGTCACGGCCGTCCTCGACTCCCACGCTGAGCACGTCCTCGTCGAGTCAGGCCGTCAAAGTGAGTTAATCAATGCGGCCGCCACGGTCTCGGCGACATTGAACCGCTCATCCAGACCGGTTACCTCAAGGGCTCGATTGGCCATTCCCCGGCGGGGAACCACCAACCATAGGTAGCGGTTTTCCCGGGTCGCGAGTTCGTTGGCTGCAAGCAGCACAGACAACCCGGCGGACCCCAAGAATCGCACCCTCTCAAGGTCCACCACCATCAGTGAGGCAGCGGCTAGCTGGGCGGTCAGCAACGCGTCCAGTTCCGGAGCGGTCAGGGCATCGATCTCGCCTCCTACGGTGACCACCCGAGCGTGCGGACCGTGTTCGGTCACCTGCAGATCCAGAACGTCGGAGGACAACGGTCCTGCCCTGCCCAGTGTGCTCGGTAATTGCGCCATCGCCAGCTCCTTTCCCTGCCGTGGTGGCGCCCGCGGGGGACGCCGAGGCTTCCCGGACGGCCTGGCGCCGGCTCCCGAACACCGATCTGTGACCGCACGGTTGCCCGCAGTTACCCAACCCACTCAGAACTCAAACCCTTCGGCCGTCCACCGGGCAATGACTCAAGCCACTGCAAGGGCTGCTCGCCCACACCCAGACAGCTGATTCGGTGCCGGTCTCTAGATCAGACACCGCTGCGGTGATCGATGACTCCGAGGCTTGGCGCCTACCCACCCGACATCGCCATACCGGTGCACAACCTCGCCATCCGGCGGACCGAGGTGGGGCGCCGCCAGGTAGCGCTCGCCCGGTCAGCGGTACGCCGCAGGCCAATCCCGGTGCTGGGCAGAGGTATTCCGGAGGCCCCGTCCGATGAAAATCCCAGCAAAGGCAAGCCCCGCAGACCAGAGTTCGGCCATCTCCAGCTGCGAAGTAGGTCTGCTTTGACTGAGTGTGCCCACCGTACGCCGCACGGATGTCCATACGAATCACCACATTAATGCGTGAACTCGAAGACGCGCGCTCATCGGCAGATGAGTACATCTCGACTGTCTCGTTGTGCGCGCGCCGAGGTTGAACGTGTGTTGACAAAGATCCCCTTGTGAGAACGCCGTCAGTGGCCTTGGCGTGCGCCGTGTTCAGCGAACTGGACACTCTGGCGGTATTGGTGGTCCGGTTTCTTATCCCCTCGAAGGGCGTAGGGTCGGTGTCTGCTTCGGTCACACTGAATGTGCGAGGGAATCGTGAAGTTCCGAAGGAGGACTTTCGAGTCGCTCGGCGACCTCGTCGTCGCGACCTGGGCTCCTATAAACCGGGCAACGCCGTCGGCAGCGGTTAGTCCGTATCTGCGTCAGGGCAGCGAATCGAGCCACCTGCGGGCGAGGTGACGGATGAACTGCTGCGCCTCGTCGAGCGTCATGGTGTTCTTCGGCGGTGCGCCCGACTGCCGCGCGTGGCGCGCCTCGTGGATGCCCGACACGGCGTGGTGGTCGGCCGACCCGGTGAAGGCACTCAGCTGAGGCTTCGTCGTCCAGCCCTTGTCGTACAGGTCCTGCCGACTTCCGCCGACCGCGTCGCGGATGATCTCGAACACTTTGTATAGCTCAATCCACGACAGGCCCTTGGCCTTGCCGACGAGGGTGAGAAGGTCGTCGGCGTTTTTGTCCGAGGCTGCGCGGGCCAGGCGGCGCGGACCCTGGGGCGGTGGCGGTTCCACGGGCACGCCGTTGACCGCAGCAGTGACGTTGAGCGCGCCGAGGCGGGTCTCGGCGGTGCCGACGGCGACCACGGTGAG
>JBGSWT010000418.1:0-4206 GCA_041751815.1 Pseudonocardiaceae bacterium | reverse complement strand
CTGTCCGAAGATGAGGTGGGCGAGTACTCCGGGGAGCGCAAGGAGATCCGCCCGGTGACCATCGCGACCTACCAGATCATGACGCGCAAGTCGAAGGGCGAGTACCGGCACCTCGATCTGTTCGACTCCCGGGACTGGGGTTTGATCATCTACGACGAGGTGCACTTGCTACCCGCCCCGGTCTTCCGGATGACCGCTGACTTGCAGTCTCGCCGCCGACTCGGGCTGACCGCCACCCTGGTGCGCGAGGACGGCCAGGAGGGTGACGTCTTCTCCTTGATCGGGCCCAAGCGCTACGACGCGCCGTGGCGCGACATCGAGTCCCAGGGCTGGATCGCGCCGGCGAACTGCGTTGAGGTACGAGTCACCCTCACCGACGCCGAACGCCTGGCCTACGCCACCGCGGAGGCCGAGGAGCGTTACCGGATGTGCTCCACGGCGCGAAGCAAGCTTGCCGTCGTCCGCGCGATCATGGCTCGGCACCCCGACGAGCCGACCCTGGTGATCGGCGCGTACCTGGACCAGCTGGAGGAGCTCGGCGAGGCACTGGAGGCGCCGGTAGTACAAGGCTCGACCCGGAATAAGGTGCGGGAGGACCTCTACGACGCGTTCCGGCGGGGCGAGGTGCGCACGCTGGTGGTGTCCAAAGTGGCCAACTTCTCCATCGACCTGCCGGAGGCGTCGGTGGCCGTGCAGGTCTCCGGCACCTTCGGCTCCCGGCAGGAGGAGGCTCAGCGGCTGGGCCGATTGCTACGGCCCAAGGGCGACCAACGGCAGGCACACTTCTACTCGGTAGTGTCCCGGGACACCCTGGACACCGACTATGCGGCGCACCGCCAGCGCTTCCTCGCCGAGCAGGGCTACGCCTACCGGATCGTCGACGCCGATGATGTCCTCGGCCCCCAGCTGCCGAATTCGGGTTAGCGGCGGCGGCGCCACTGGCGGATCAGCAGGACCAGCAGGACCACTGCGGTGAGTGCCGGCACGGCCCGTTTAGCGACCGCGCCGCTGGCAGCGTCGAGCAGGTCGATCTCCTCGGTTTCCGGCGGTGCAGCCGGCAACACCCAGTTCACTCCGCAGGAGCAGCGGCGGCTACCCGCAGCCGGGGCGGGGCCTGCTTGTCGAGGCCGAAGAGTTCAAGGTGGTGGTTCAGGACTTCGTCGAAGGCTGCAGCGATGTCCTCGGTCGCCCAATCCTCACGGTGTAGCACCGGCTCTTTGATCCCGGGCTGGCGGACGATGTGCAACTGATCACCGGTGAACCGGATGAGCTGGCCGGTGATTCCCTCAGCCTCGTCGGAGAGCAGATAGGTGACCAGCGGAGCCACCCGATCCGGAGTACCCCGCGGCGTGACGCGCGACTGGGCGGCCGGAGAACGCTCCACCATGCGGGTCCAGGCCAGCGGGCAGACGCCGTTGACCCGTACGCCCAGCTCCGCCAAGTCCAGCGCCCAGGAGTAAGTGAGGGATGCGACCGCACCCTTGGAGGCCGCGTAGGTACCAGCGGCACGCTGCCCGAACGACGAGCCCGACGAGATGTTGACGATCGATCCGGCGCGTTGCGCGCGCATCACCCGGGCCGCCGCGATGCCGCAGTAGAGCACGCCCAGCACGTTGACTTCGATGAGTTCGCGGGCGACGTCGACGTCCTCGTCCCAGGGCAGCGCTCGGTAGTGGAGTGCGGCGTTGTTCACCAGGCCGTCGACCTTGCCGAACTCCGCTAGACACCGCTCCACAACCGCACTGGCCTGGTCCGGATCGCGGACCGACTGGGCGCTGGCCACCGCCCGGCCGCCGCAGCGGCCGATCCGATCTGCGACCGCCTCTGCCAGTTCACCGTCGATGTCGTTGACCACGACGGAGGCTCCGGACCGGGCGGCGTGCATCGCGTAGGCCTCTCCTAGTCCGCGGCCAGCTCCGGTGATCACGATCGCCTTGCCTTCGAGGATGCCCATGGCTACCCGCCTTCCGGATGACCGGTACCCGATGGCCCGGCGATGCCGCCAGTCTCAGGGGGAAGGGATCGGGATGGGGCACCAGCTCAGCGAAGGGTCACTGCGCAGCGCCGGACGGATGGGGCCGTTCGGCCCAACGGGTATCCCCCGACTAGTCCACGGGTATCCCCCGACTAGTCGACGGTGAGCACCGAGGGGCCGTCATCGGTCACGGCGACGGAGTGCTCCCAGTGCGCGGCGCGGGACCCGTCCAGGGTCACCACGGTCCAGCCGTCGTCGAGTTCCTCAGTCTTGTCTCCGCCCCTGGTGAGCATCGGCTCGATCGCCAGGGTCATCCCCGTTACCAGGCGGGGCCCGCGGCCCGGACGGCCCACGTTTGGCAGGAATGGGTCCATGTGCATGGCTGTGCCGATGCCGTGGCCGCCGTAGTCGGCCACGATCCCGTAGGACACACCGTGCGCAGTGGCAGCAGCCAGCGCCGCGGTCTCCACCGCATGTGAGATATCGGTCAGCCTGCCACCTGGTCGCGCCGCCGCGATGCCGGCCTCCAACGCGACCCGGCAGGCTGCGGACAGCCGGCTGTCGGCTTCCGCAACGGTTCCGACATGCACTGTCACCGCGGCGTCGCCGTGCCAACCGTCGAGGATCGCGCCGCAGTCGATGGACAACAGGTCACCGTCGTTGAGCACCTGCTCACGACTCGGGATTCCGTGCACCACTTGCTCGTTCACTGAGCTGCAGATCGATGCCGGGAATCCGTGGTAACCCTTGAAGGACGGTACGGCCCCGGCCTCCCGGATCGACTGTTCAGCGAGTTCGTCGAGCTCACCGGTACTCACGCCAGCGTTGGCGTGCCCCTCGAGTAGCCGCAGGGTCCGGGCAACGACCGCGCCAGCGGCGCGCATCGCCTCGATCTCACCAGGCGACTTGAGTTCGATGTTGGTCCGTCCCCGCAAACGTCGCACCACAGCACGCACCCCACCCCCGGTCATCGAACTCGTCACGCCCGAGTTCGCAACGCGTCCAGTGCTCGGCCAGTCACCTCAGGCACCGAACCAGCCGCCGGCACGGTGACCAACCTGTCGGCGTAGAAGTCGAGCAGCGGCGCGGTCTCTTCGCGATACAGCTGCTGGCGGCGGCGGATCACGTCCTCCGTATCGTCGTCGCGCCCGCGAGTCAGCAGGCGCTGCACCACCAGCTCCTCGGGCGCATCAAGCTGCAACACTGCATCGATCTCACAGTCAAGATCCCGCAGCAGATCCGCGAACACCCGAGCCTGGCTGACTGTGCGAGGGAATCCGTCGAGCAGGAACCCCGCCCGGCAGTCGTCCGCGGTGAGCCGTTGCGCGACCATCTCGTTGGTGACCTCGTCGGGTACCAGCGCGCCGGAGTTCAGGTACTGCTTGACCTGCTGACCCAGGTCAGTGTCGTCAGCGACGTGGGCCCGGAACAGGTCGCCGGTCGAGACGTGCGGCACACCGAGCTCCCCGCTCAGCACGGCAGCCTGGGTACCCTTGCCCGCCCCCGGCGGACCAACGATGAGGATTCGCACTATCGCAGGAACCCTTCATAGTTGCGCTGCATCAGCTGGCTCTCGATCTGCTTCACCGTGTCCAGCCCCACGCCTACCATGATCAGCACGGCAGTGCCGCCGAAGGGGAAGTTCTGGTTCTGCCCGCTCCCGGTCAGCTCGAGGAACAAGTTGGGCAGTACGGCCACGGTGCCCAGATACAGCGAGCCGGGCAGGGTGATGCGGTTCAGCACGATGCCCAGGTATTCGGCGGTCGGGCGTCCCGGCCGGATGCCGGGGATGAAACCGCCGAACTTCTTCATCTCCTCGGCGCGCTCGTCGGGGTTGAAGGTGATCGCCACGTAGAAGTACGTGAAGAAGATGATCATCAAGAAGTACAGCGAGATGTGCACCCAGCTGGACTGGTCCACCAGGTAGCGGCTGATGAAGTTCTGCCACCATCCCGGCTCGCCGGTGGACGAGGTGGTCAGCCGCGCGATGAGGTCGGGCAGGTAGAGCAACGACGACCCAAAGATGACCGGAATGACGCCTGCTTGGTTCACCTTCAGCGGCAGGTAGGTCGAGGTACCGCCGTACATTCGGCGGCCGATCATCCGCTTGGCGTACTGCACGGGGATCCGTCGCTGACCTTGCTCGACGAACACCACACTGGCGATGATCGCCAAGCCGAAAACGCAGACAAACACGAAGATCAGCGGACCGTTCTGATCCAGAATGTTCT
>JBGSWT010000417.1:0-1706 GCA_041751815.1 Pseudonocardiaceae bacterium | reverse complement strand
GCTCACCGGCGGCTACGACGGCGCGCGGGTCTGGGACGCCACCAGCGGGCTGCCCTCCGGGTTCACGATCGTCACCCTGCCGGGGGGCGAACTCGTGGTTTTCGACGCCGCTTCGGACCGGCTCTGTGGGGTCAGCGCGGGAGCGTGGCGCTGGCTCGGCTGGAACGTCGTCGAGGACGGTCGCCTCACCCGCCTGCCCGCGGAGTCCTTCGGCCCCCTCCCACCCCTGCACCAGGTCGGTGTCGCAGGTGCTGCGCCACGCACGAGGTAGGCAACCACCGAAGGCTCGTCGTGCGCCCCCGGGCGTGCACGACGACAAGAACCGCCCTCGACCATACCGACGGCGGCTATGCACGATCCAGTCGTAGTTGCGTAGAGCTGTAGGCGTCTCCTCAGTCACGAGGAGTGGGACTGCTCGGCTCGCCGTGGCCCGGGGCTGGGTCCCGGGTGCTCGCTGACGATGTGGTGTGAGCGTGTCTCGGCCCGGAAACGAGATCGACGAGTCGCTCCCGGTCAACCGGAGTGAGCGAGTCGCCTATCTCCCAGCGGTCGAGCACGGCCAAAAGTGCGGGACCAAGGACGCCACCCGTTCGTCCGGAAGATCGCCACCGACCTGCGACAACATCGCGCCGCGAGGGACAGCCCACCGGATGGGTGATTGCCAGTTGACTCGGGTCGGCTCTCTTGCCCCGCCCGTCGTCGGCCTCGCGTTCCTGTGACAAACGGGCGTGTCAGGCTTCGACGAGCTCGGCACGCATCGTCTGGGCGATCATCTCCATGACGTCCTCGTGCGAGGGCCACCCCGGCGTTGCATCGCCCACTGCATGGATGGCCGTGCGCATCGCGGCCATCGTTCGTGCGATACCGTCGTCGAGGTCGCTGGCGGCGACGGTGACCTCGACGGTGACTATGCCGCGCTGCGCGTCGGCGGACACGGCGGAGTCGAGAATCGTTCCGACCTCAGACAGCTCGACCAACTCCGCCATCACCGCCTCGGCCCGCTCGTGTATTGAGGTGCTTACCGGCGGGCGAACGAGGAACGAGCGCTCAACCGCAACCATGACGTCGGTCATCTCGGCCCCCTCCCAGCAGTCGAACTTCTTGCAGTACTTCAGCGCGTTAGCCCATGACGGGGGTTCGAAGGTGTCAGGTGGATGTGGGTCATGTGGTCCCCGCACGGGCAACGACAGCGGAAGTACTTACCCGGTCTGTCGACACGCCAACCGCCTGCTTCGATCGCCTTGAGTGTCCTCTTCAGGTCAGGCTTCTGGTGGGTTGGCCTGTCCACCGGCTTCGGGTCTCCTCCAGTGAACGGCGTGGAGTCCGGTACGTCGTCGTCCATGTGGGCGTCGTTACGCTACCAATCAGTGAACGGGAGGCCGCCGAGTGTCTCAGGGAGCAAGTCACACCCCGCAACGGGAGCGTGACCTGCTCCGGCACCCCGGGTCGAGCGGCGAGGACGTCCGACGTCGGACCGAGCCGTGGGACGAGCTGACGCGCACCGACCAGCGCCGGCGTTACGTGGCCAACGTGACTGACGATCCGGAGCGCACTGCGACCACCGCGGGTCACCGCTGGGGACCGGGCGCCGGATAGACAGTGCCGAGCTGGGTGGGCAGGGTGCGCACGAAGCTGGTGACGAGGATCCGGCTGGTGCGGACGGTGGCGAGCCAGGCGGCGCGGTGCAGCAGGACGACGGTCTTGCG
>JBGSWT010000416.1:0-3917 GCA_041751815.1 Pseudonocardiaceae bacterium | reverse complement strand
TCGACCGCGGTGACCTGCCAACCGCGGTCGGCCAGCCAGACCGCGTTGCGGCCTTCACCCGACGCCAGATCGAGCACTGTTCCCGGGGAGAGGTCTTGGGTGTACCGCCGAACCCACTGGTTGGGTCCGGCCTTCCAGATCAACTCCGAAGTGCGGTAGCGCTCGTCCCAGTCATGGGCACTCATCAGAGCATCCATCATGATTCTCCTTCGAAGATGATCCCGTTGCGGGTCTCGGGTGCGCTAGGAGGCTGCCGAGACGATGCCGGTCACCGACGCGTTGCCTCTACGCGTCTCGACGGCGCGCTGGACCTGCTCCTGCACGAGATCGGTGTGAATCGCCATGGCCGCAGCCGCGCCCGCGCCAGCCGCGACGATCACCTGCGCCTTGGGGTTGACCACGTTGCCGGCCGCCCACACGCCTGGTGTGCTGGTCGCTCCGGTCTCGTCGACGACGATGTACCCGTTGTCGTCGATGTCGCAGCCCAGCCCGCTGACCACTTCGGTTCTGGGGACAAACCGCGGCAAGACGAAGACCACGGCCCTGGGCACCACGACGGAATCGTCGGCAGTCTGGACCCCACGCAGCGTGTCGTTGTGTACCAGGAGCTCCGTCACTTCGCCCGGCACGATCCGGATGCCCAGGGCCGTCAACTGTTCCCGCTCGGCCTCGCACAGTGCGTAGGTGTGCTCGAACAGGATCACGTCGTGCGACCACTGGCGAACCAACAGCGCCTGGTGTACCGAAGCGGGTTGGGTGGCCAGCACACCGAGAGCTTCGTCGCGTACCTCGTGGCCGTGGCAGTACGGGCACTGCACAACGTCGCGGCCCCAGCGCTGCGCCACATCGGGCACCGTGGGAAGTTCATCGCGCATCCCCGTCGTGACCAGCAGACGTCGTGCTGCTAACACCCGTCCCCTGGTGAGCCGGACGGTGAAGCCGGGTAGGACTTGCTCCACCGTGCCGTCCAGCAGCTCGCCGCCGTAGCCGGCCACCTCCGCGCGCCCTGCCGCGGCCAGCTCACTCGGTGGCAGACCGTCGCGGGTAAGAAAGCCGTGCATGTGTGCGGCCGGGGCGTTGCGCGGCGCCCCCGAATCCACCACCGTCACGTGCAGTCGTGCCCTGGCCAGCAGCAGTGCCGCGCTGAGTCCGGCCGCTCCACCACCGATCACCACCACATCGCGGATCAGCTCATCTGGCCCGGTCGTCACGTCGTGGACGAGTGCGTGGTGCGGGTCAATCTCACTCATGTCGCCCTCCTTGTGCGCCGAGCCGATCCACATGGACTACGCTACTCCAAAGAACAATGGAATTGCGGAAGAGGTTGCTGTGCGCCAGGGGCGATCGAGGCGGGCGTTGTTCGAGCAGCTGGCGCGCGTCGGCAAAGCGCTCGGCAACGGGACGCGTCTGGCACTGATCGAGCTGCTTGCGCAGGGCCCACGTGGCGTCGTTGAGCTGGCCCAGGCGGCGGGACTCAAGGTGACCACGACATCGGCCCATCTTCAGACCCTGAAAAACGCGGGGCTGGTGGTAGCCGACCGTGCCGGCACCACGATCCGCTACAGCGTCGCCGACGATGACGTTGCCGCGCTCTACGGCCAGCTGCTCCATGTCGCCGCGGCGAATCTGGCCGAGGTGGACGCCGCGGCGCGCCGCTATCTCGGCCCTGACGACACCGAGCAGATCGGCCGGGAGGAGCTGCTGCGCCGGGTCAACGCCGGTCAGGCCGTGGTCCTCGATGTTCGACCTGCGATGGAGTACGCGGCCGGGCACATCCCCGGTGCACTGTCGATCCCGCTGGACGAGCTTGCCGAGCGTATCCAGGAACTGCCCCCCGACCTGGAAATCGTCGCCTACTGCCGAGGGGCCTACTGCGTGTTCTCCCACGATGCTGTCCGGTTGCTGACCTCACATGGACATCGAGCTGTCCGTCTGGTCGATGGCATCCTCGAATGGCAGCTGGCCGGCAACCCCCTGTCCACCACCGCTGCCTAAAGGCGCCGGCTGGCTAGGGTGTGATCATGCCGGAGGTCGTGAGCTGGATCGAGGCCGGTGAAGCCCATTCTGTCCATTGGCGTTCGGAGAATGGCGCGCCACCCCCGGAGCAGATCGTGGTGGTGGACGACCTTATGCGGGCGGATGCCGCATGTCAGTTGGTCTCCAAGGGAATCGCGATGCTGTGGCGCGGCGATTTCCAGAACGCGCGCCAGCTGCTGCGGGCAATGGCACGCCGGGTAGACCGCGGGCAGCGGCGGTCCGCGTCGTCGCCTGCGGAGGCATTCCACCTGCACCGCCAAGAGCAGGCACGTCAAGCACGGATGCTGGGGATGCTGCTGGTGCCTTTGGAATCCGGTCACGTCGTGCCCTTGCGCCGGGCACCTGACGTGCGGCAAGCGTGCATGGAGGCCTACGGCCCGGCGGAGGAAGCCTCGGTGGCGTCACTGCGCGAGTTGCTGGGGCTGATCGGCGCGCACGAGTGGCGCAAGAAGGGCGTCGAGATCCCCGCGCTCGGAGGGCGAATCCACCCGCACTACGGAGTGTTCTCCCCAGTTCGAGGTGAGTACGTGGATCTCGTCGCCAGCGTGCCCTTGCCGTCGCGGAGGCTGGCGTTCGACATCGGGACTGGTACGGGGGTATTGGCCGCTGTCCTGGCGCGCCGGGGCGTCGAGCGCATCGTGGCAACGGAGCAGGATCCACGAGCGTTGGTGTGCGCGCAGGAAAACCTCATGCGCCTCGGGTGCGCGCAGCAGGTCGAGCTCGTACGCGCTGATCTCTTTCCACCGGGCCGCGCCCCGCTGGTCGTGTGTAACCCGCCGTGGGTTCCGGCGCGGCCGAGATCGCCGATCGAATGCGCCGTGTATGACCCCGGAAGCCGAATGCTGCGTGCGTTCCTCGACCGGCTGGCGAAACATCTGGAACCGGACGGCGAGGGGTGGCTGGTCCTCTCGGACCTCGCGGAGCACCTCGGGCTGCGTTCCCGCGCCGAGCTGCTGGAGGCGATCAATACGGCCTCATTGCAGGTCGTAGGGCGCTCGGATGTCACACCGGACCATCCGCGAGTCTCCGATCGCACCGACCCGCTTCACGCGGCGCGTGCGGCGGAGGTGACATCGCTGTGGCGACTGGCTGTTCGCTGAGACCGAATCACCGGCGCGGCCGGTGCGTCAGGCGAATACCGTAGGGATGGCTGGGTCGCCGGGGGACAGGCGCAGGCCCTCCCACGGGACGCTGGCTAGGGCCGCGCGGACGCGCTCGCGTCCCTGCTGCAGAGTGGGCGACGGGCCGACCGGCTGTCCTTCCCGCAGCAACGGCACCGGAAGCACCCGGTCGTACTCCTCAAGCTCGGGCTGCCGACCCCGCGGGAACACCAGTTCTTCAACCGCGGTGCCGGTGGGCTTGTACCGGCGCAGGGCGCTCTTGGCGCCGCCTCGGGAAGTCTTGGAGACGCTGCGCTTGGCCACTGATCGGCCGTCGACCTCGACCAGCTTGTAGACCATTCCCGCGGTCGGCACACCCGAGCCGGTCACCACCGAGGTGCCTACCCCGTAGGAGTCCACCGGCTCGGCGCGCAGCGCCGCGATCGAGTACTCGTCCAGATCACCGGAGACCACGATCTGCACGTCTGGTGCACCCAGCCGGTCGAGTTGCTGACGGGCCTGCCTGGCCAGCTGGCCGAGATCCCCGGAGTCGATCCGGATCGCCCGCAGCCGCGGACCCGCGACCTCGATCGCGGTGGCGATGCCTCGAGTGATGTCGTAGGTGTCCACCAGCAAGGTGGTGTCGGTGCCCAGCGCCTCGACCTGCGCGGCGAAGGCGTCTGCCTCGCTGTCGTGCAGCAGGGTGAAGGCGTGCGCGGCGGTGCCCGCGGTGGGGATGCCGTAACGGTGGCCTGCGGCCAGGTTGGACGTCGCGGCGAA
>JBGSWT010000415.1:0-3517 GCA_041751815.1 Pseudonocardiaceae bacterium | reverse complement strand
CCCCGCACCGCGCCCACGCCGTCGCAACCGCCCCCGCCCGAGGAACAGGGCCTGCCAGTCAACGGCACGCTGCGCAACGTCGACGGCACGCTGCTCGTCGGCGTCCGGGTGCAGGCTCTCGATTCCGGCGGGCAGCAGGTCGCCATTACCGCCTCGGACACCAGAGGGCGCTGGGAACTGACCGTGCCGACGCCAGGCGAATACACGTTCCGGATAGACCAGGAATCGCTGCCCCCGGGCGTCAACGTGCTTCAGGGGGAAGTAGTCCGCGATGTGAGCCCAGGAACGCTGTCCCTGGTGGTGTTCCGCTTCGGAGAGCAGCGCGAAGGCCTGGAGACCTCGGCCACCGCGCAGGTCTTGCGGATACTGATCGACGGCATCAGGTTCGGCTTGGTCATCGGGATCACGGGAGTGGGCCTGTCGCTGATCTTCGGCACAACCGGGCTGACCAACTTCGCGCACGGCGAGCTGGTCACGATCGGCGCGGTGGTGGCCTGGACGTTCAACGTCACCTTAGGGCTCCATCTGATCTGGGCCACGTTGCTAGCGATCGTGGCCGGCGCCGCCATCGGTGCAGCGAATGACCTCGGTATCTGGCGGCCGATGCGGCGGCGGCGAGCCGGCCTCATCGCCCAGCTGGTGATCTCGATCGGTCTGGCACTCGTGCTGCGCTACCTGGTACTGATCTTCTTCGGTGGCCGGTCGGAAGCGTTCGCCGATTACACCAACCAGGTAGAGCGCGACTACGGAATCGTCAGCATCACCGACAAGGACGTCGCCACGATCGTGATCAGCCTGGTCGTCCTCATCGGGATCGCGTTGCTGCTGCAGCGGACCCGGATCGGCAAGGCGATGCGGGCGGTGGCGGACAACCGGGACCTGGCCGCTGCCTCTGGCATCGACGTCGAGCGGGTGGTGCTGTTCGTGTGGGTCCTGGCCGGGGCGCTGGCGGCGCTGGGCGGCGTGCTGTTCGGCCTTTCCGAGCTGGCTGGCACCGTGCAGTACGAGATGGGCTTCGCGCTGCTGCTGTTGATGTTCGCTGGGGTGATCCTGGGCGGCCTGGGCACCGCCTACGGCGCGCTGGTGGGCTGCCTGATAGTCGGAGTGCTGGTGCAGGTCTCCGCACAGATCATCCCGGTTGATCTCAAGTACCTGGGTGGGTTGGCGGTACTCGTGGTCATCCTGGTGATCAGACCACAGGGTCTGCTCGGCAGCCGCGTGCGGATCGGATGAGCGGATGATCGACGTCTCGAACCTGCTCACCAACGGCATCGCAGCGCTGGTCGGCCCCTCGGCGATCTTCTTCGCGCTGCTCGCGATCGGGTTGAACATTCATTTCGGCTACACCGGTCTGCTCAACTTCGGCCAGATCGGCTTCGCGCTGGTCGGCGGGTACGGCATGGGCATCGCGGTGGTGAACTTCGGGGTGCCGCTGTGGGTGGGCGTGCTGATAGGGATGGCCGCCGGCGTGGTGCTCGCCCTGCTACTCGGGCTCCCGACGCTGCGGCTGCGAGCCGACTACCTGGCCATCGTCACAATCGCGGCTGCCGAGATCCTTCGGCTGATCACACGGTCAACCTCGATGACAGAATTCTCCGGAGGGACCCAGGGCCTTACCGGCTACGGTGGTGGCTTCCGCCAGCTCAGCCCATTCGACAACGGGCGCTTCTACAATTTCTTCGGAGTGCGATTTCTCGGCCAGGACCTGTGGTCGATCTGCGTGGGTTGGACTGTGGTCGGGCTATCGCTGCTCCTGGTGTTTCTCCTGGTGCGCAGCCCATGGGGGCGGGTGCTCAAGGCGATCCGGGAGGACGAAGATGCGGCCAGGGCACTGGGCAAGAATGTCTTCGCCTACAAGATGCAAGCGTTGGTGCTGGGCGGGGTATTCGGTGCGGTCGGCGGGATCGTCTTCGCGCTGACCACGCAGTCGCTCACGCCGGACTTCTACTCACCACCGCAGACCTTCTTCGCTTACGCGGCGCTCATCATCGGCGGGGCCGGTCGGGTGTTCGGTCCGGTCATCGGCGCGATGATCTTCTGGTTCGTGCTCGCCGTCACGGACAACTTCCTGCGCCAGGCCACCGCGGGCGGCCAGCCGCTGATCACCTTCATCGGCGACCAGGATGTCGGTGCCATCCGGTTTATCCTGGTTGGGATCGCCCTGGCACTGCTCATGGTGTTCCGACCGCAGGGCATCTTCGGTAAGAAGAGCGAGGTGGCGCTCGATGCGCGCTGAGCATCCGTTGACCGGCGTGTCCGCCGAGCCTGGGGTCCCCAAGCCGGACCCGGTCCTGGTGATCGATTCACTCACTCGCTCGTTCGGCGGCCTGCGGGCCGTCGATGTGGCCCACCTGGAGTTCCAGCGGGGCTGCATCACCGGCCTGATCGGCCCGAACGGAGCGGGCAAGACCACGCTGTTCAACCTGCTCACCGGGTTCGACAGGCCCAACACCGGCCGCTGGACCTTCGACGGGGCTTCGCTGGCCCGGCTCGCCCCGCATCGGGTAGCCCGCCGCGGGGTGGTTCGCACCTTCCAGCTCACCAAAGCGCTCGCCAAACTCACCGTGCTGGACAACATGCGCCTGGGTGCGCCGAAACAGACCGGGGAGCGGTTTTTCGGCGCCCTGCTCAGCGGCTGGGCAGAGCAAGAGCGGGTCAACACCCGTAAGGCGATGGAGCTGCTGAGCCGGTTCCAGCTGGATGCCAAGGCGCACGACCTCGCCGGCTGCCTGTCCGGCGGGCAACGCAAGCTGCTGGAGATGGCTCGGGCGCTGATGATGGACCCGACCGTGGTGATGCTCGACGAACCCATGGCCGGGGTGAATCCCGCGCTCACCGAAAGCCTTCTCGGGCACGTCAAGTCCCTGCGCGACGACGGTATGACCGTGGTGTTCGTCGAGCACGACATGGACGTCATCCGAGACATCAGCGACTGGGTGGTGGTGATGGCCCAAGGCAAGGTGATCGCCGAAGGCCCGGCGGACGCGCTGTCGTCCAACAAGGCTGTTGTCGACGCTTACCTGGGCGCGCACCACGACCAGGCTCTGGAGTTCGACGCTGACGGCAACCCGGTGGGACAGACGGCGGTGCTCGTAGCCGAGATCGAGAGCGAGCTGGAGGCGGCCATCGAACGCGGCGAAGACCTGTCGGCCTCCCCAGCAACCGTCAACACAGTGAGCGACACGGCCGCCGCGCACCGGGAGAACCGACCGTGACCGCTAGTGGACTCTCCCCCGCGCAGCTCGCCGCCACCCGCCAGCGGCACCGCGAACTCGCCCAGGGTGCACTGTTACGGGCCGATGACCTGGTGGCCGGCTACCTGCCCGGCGTGAACATCCTGGAGGACTGCGACTTCTTCCTCCGCGAGGGCGAGATCGTCGGCATCATCGGGCCCAACGGTGCCGGCAAGTCGACGCTGCTCAAGGCGATGTTCGGGCTGGTGAACGTCCACAGCGGCACGGTGCAGCTCAAGGGCGAGGACATCACCAACCAGCGCGCCGACCAGCTCGTCACCAAG
>JBGSWT010000414.1:0-4954 GCA_041751815.1 Pseudonocardiaceae bacterium | reverse complement strand
GCACGGTGTGCACGGTTCCGGTCATGGCGTGCAGGTCGGTCTCGTTGTAGAACCGGGCCCAGTCGGGTGCCTCGGAGAGATCGGCTCTGGCCAGCTCGTCGCGAGATCGGCCGAGCAGCTTCCTGGCCTGGACGTCGTCGCCCATCATCGCGTAGGCCCACGCTTCGTTGCCGCACAGCACCGCGACAGCCAGCTCCGATCCGGAGTCCTGCGCGGCGATCTGCCCCAGCTGGAACCACTTGAGTGCGTCATTGGGTGCGTCGTGGTGCAGGTACACCCGGCCGATCCGATACATGATGTTGGACAGCAGCCCGGAGTCGCCGGACTGCTTGGCGAATTCCAGCGCAGCGGCGAAGTGGCTGCGCGAAGAGTCCAGCAACCCCACGTCGAAGGTGGTCCATCCGGCCAGGTTCTGCAGATCACCCAGTGCCCGGTACAGCCGGGTTCTCACCATGTCCTTGCCCGAGGCGGACAGCAGGCGTTGTGCCCAGGACAGTTGGGCGACGACCGCGTCACGACACGCGCCGCCACCGAACTGATAGTCCAGGGCACGCATGGCCCTAGTCGCTGCCTCCACTTGCTTGACATCGGTCATACCGATGTTGCTAGGTGCCGGCGTCTGGCTAGGGCTGGGCAGCCACTTTCCACTGTCGGCACCGAGCACAGCGGTGCCGAACATCACGGCAGCTCCGTGCGCCAGGAGCTTCCGGCGCTTCACCGACTCATCCTCCTCAACCAGCGCGTCGTCAGGCGGCCCGACCATGTTGGTCGCAGTCGCGTCGTCGTAGGCGAGGCCCATGTATCCGCGTGGGATACCTAGACCGTCAGAAATTCGCGCAAGCACGTCGTAAGCCATGACCTGGCGGCCCTTGAGGATCTCCGAGACCTCGGACTGCGACTGCCCGGTCAAGGCAGCAATTTGCCGTTGCGAAATACCTACCCGTCGGAGCAACCGGTATACGGAGCTGATGTCGCGATCGACCAGCACCCGCTTCATCTCTGGTTCGTCCCAGACCTCGGGAGACAGCGGGTGGTCCTGCGAGCCGGTCACGTTCATCTCGCCCCCTATAAGCCGTCCGACGGGCGACGCATGCAGCCTAGGCATGCTCGTAGCGCTGGAGAAGTGCACTTCGGCAAAGCTGATCGGCGCTACCGATCAGCTTGTGCCGTTCACCGTCATAGCACGCCCGATCGGCGCAGCACAGGATCATAACGGGTTTAGTACCCGGACTATGTAGCTGTGACGTTGCGGAACCCGCCCAGGTGCGGCGGACATTCTCGGCGCGCGGTGAGGGAAGGTGACGAGGTGGACCGGGTTCTGGGCCAGATCCTCCGGCAGGCCGTGTGGGACCGGCTCGACATGTTGGACGAGCTGGCGAGCAGCGCCGATAACGGCTCGCTGCTCTCAGTCGCACGGAGCGAGCTGCCGCGTTTGACCTACGGATGGCGTGCCCTGCTCGCCACCCATGCGCCGGATTCTCGGGGCCGCTGTCCGCAGTGCTCGAGCCGGTGGCGTCCCCGTGCGTCGCCGTGCAGCGTATGGCGGGCCGCCCACGAGCACCTCGTCTCGGCCGAGGCCGTGCCGCACACCTGGCAGACGGCGTCTCCGGTTCCCGCGGGAGTCGGGTAGGTCGCTTCAACTCCATAGATCAACTTCATAGAGCTGGCGGTTTTCGTCGTCTTTGTGGGCCTCCCCCCACCCACGAGGGCTTGAGCAGCCGCCAAGTGGCCGGTGATCCGGCGAACGTCCGTGCCCCCGACCGCGATGTCGAAGGATCACCGGCCACACCACATTCTTTTCCACAACTCCACAGCCTGGACCCACCCCGCTCTCAACCGAGTGGAGTGCCGCGCCGGTGGCATGTCGTTGCCTGACCGACCGCCACCGCGAACGTTGGTCCGATGACAGCCGGATCCCACCGCCCGGTGCTAGCTCGAATCGCCTGGTTCGAATCACTAGTCACCGCAGGCCCGGGAGATCCCCCGTTCCGGCGCCGGACGCGTGTAGCGCAGGCACCCGCAATGGGGCGGGGCCGTTCGAGAGGAACGGCCCCGCCCCGCAATTCATTTCGTTGTCGTTCAATGGTGCCGCCCGTCGATGCCGGGCAGTTCGATCCGTATCCTCAGAGAACCCCACGGCACCGAATCGTCCGCTTCGATCAGTGGCCGCGCTGTTGCGGCGAGTGACGCCACGATCGAGTGATGATGGGACAAGCAGCTGCCGTTGCCGGCGGATCCGCCGCGTTTTCGGCCGGCTAGCCATTCCCCGCGAGCGCTCACGATCTCGGGCGTGGTGGATTGTGGATCGTCCCTCGCGGCGTCCGAACGCTCGGGCAGGCCGTCCGGTCCCTGAAGCACACCAGAGGACGGAACTGCCGTGAACTCGACAGCACCAACGTCGCCGGACGCGAAAACGTCGGTGCCGTCGAGTTCACGGCGCACGACGACTCCAACGGCCCGATCGGTCACTGACCGATACGCGGGCTGCTGCTGGTGCGCCAGAGCGCGTGGACAGGGCAGCGAGACTCTGTGTTTAGCCGAGACTCGTGTTCAGTACGAGATCTGGCGAAGCGCCAGCAGGCGGTCGTAGACCAGCTCGTGCACCCATCGGCTGGTTGCAGCCGGGCGTCTGGTCGCGCTCGGGCCTGGGTAACCCAGGTGGACGACGTCGACCGCCTCGGGGTCGACGTCGTGGTGGCCTGCGGCGGCCAGCACGGTGGGGCCGTAGTACTCGGCGTGGGCGAGGCACTCGACGTTGCGAGCGATGTGCGCAGGCAGCAGCAAAGCGGTTGCGCACAGGCCGGCGAACGGCGCGGCTCCGGTAAGCCCGGTACGCCAGTGCCGCGCGGGGGCGATGACACCCCGCAACGTCACCGCGGGGGGCGGCGCGAGGTGCTGCATCTCGGGCCAGTTCCAGGTGGATACCGACATCCGGTCGGTCACCGGGCCCCAGCCCGCACTGATCCGACGCTCATGCACAGCGTCGATGAGGTTGGCGACGACCACCACACGCCGGCCGAGTAACACGGCCGGAGGCAGCACCACGCCGTCCCAGCCCAGCGCGTCGACGGCGACGCGAGCCAGATGGTCCGGCGCGGAGAGCACCTCGACGGCGTCGGTGGCGCAGACCTGGGGCCTCAGTGGAGTCTGGTAGGTCTGCACCAGCGATTCGTGTGCCACGGGGCACTTTCTCCCATCATCTGGAGGATGTTCGTCGCGCAGCTGGGCCGCACGGCGTTGAGTAAGGACTACCAGGAGGCCGCCGTTCGGTGGTGGAAGCAGGGCCGTTCCGGCGTCCGACGGCGGTACTCCCGCGCTGACTGGTCGGCCGAGTTCGGTTCGTCGATGCCGCCGACCGCACGACCGCGCTGAATGACCGCTCTACTGGTGGGCAGGCGGAACGCTAGGCGGGGATGCAAACCACCGTGGTAGCAGGACATTCTTAGCATCTTGCCGATCGGAGCGCAGGTGAGTGCCCAGACCCGCCACCACGTCATCGTCGTCGGCACGGCTTCGCCGGACTGGGGGATGGCAATCCGCCTACGCCAGCAGGGAATGATCGATTTCGTGGTTCTGGAACGGGTCGCCGACGTGGACGGCACTGGGCGGGACAGCAACTACCCGGGCCGCGCCCGCGATGTGCCCGCACCGCTGTACTCGTTCTCCTTTGAACTCAAGCCGTTCTGGAGTCGCAGCTTCTCTGGTCAGCAGGAGATCTGGGACTACCTGCGGCACTGCACCGGGCAGCTACGGCGCCGCTGGCGGTTTGCACAACCGCGGCCAGCTCCACGGTGGCGTGCTCATCTCGCCGACCGGCGCGCTGTCGAATCCGTCCATTCCGGACGTTCCGGGCTGGATTCCTTCCAGGGCAGGGTGTTCCACCCCGCGCGATGGGATCTTGACTACGATCTGCGCGCTGTTCATCTGGTCGAGCCCACCACCGGGCTCGGGCATACCTAGCCCGAGTTTCCACTGATCATGGAATTTTTGGCCATGCGGTGATCTTGCTGTTCTCGCGGCGGTACCTCTGACCTTGTGTTTGTCCGGCGTGTTGGGTCGACGGGTGCGCCGAAAAGATGTATTACCCATAATCGTGTCCTCGATCATCAAGAAGCGCCGTGGTGGGAGTACCTACCTGTACGCGGCGACCTCGGCCCGGGTGGGGGGCCGGCCGCGGATCGTGGAGCAGGTGTACCTGGGCACCGAGGAGGAGGTGATCGCCCGGCTGACCGCTGCGCCGGGCGGTGATCCGGGTCTGCCCGAGACCGAGCACCGCAGGTTCGGTGACGTCGCGGCGGTGTGGGGGATGCTGGCGCGGCTGGACGCGATCGCGGTGATCGACTCCGTGGTGGGGGCTGCGCCGGTGCGTGGTGGGGTGTCGGTGGGCACCTACCTGGGGTTGGCCGCGGTGAACCGGGTCTGCGAGCCCAAGTCCAAGCGCGCGTTGGGCGACTGGTGGACGAGGACCGCGCTGGGCCGGATCACCCGGATCCGGGCCGGCGCGTTGGATCACCGCCGGTTGGGGGACGCGATGGACGCGGTCACCGTGGAGCAGTTGGAGCAGATCGAGGCGGCGCTGACCCGGGCGATGATCGAGGTGTTCGCCCTGGACACCCACGCGTTGATCCTGGACATGACCAACTTCGCGACGTTCATCGACTCGGGCAACGACCGGGCACCGATCGCACAGCGCGGCAAGGCCAAGCAGAAACGCTACGACCTGCGCATCGTCGGTTTGGGGCTGGTCGCGACCCGCGACGGCGGGATCCCGCTGCTCTCGCGCGCCTACCCGGGCAAAGGTCGACGTCAACCAGTTCGGTGCGATGATCGAGGAGCTGTCGCGTCGCTACACCGCTGCGCTGGACGGGCAGGGCGGCACCACGTTGACCTTCGACGCCGGCCAGAACTCCGAACCCAACTTCACCCGCCTGACCGAGCTGGGTCTGCACTTCGT
>JBGSWT010000413.1:0-5628 GCA_041751815.1 Pseudonocardiaceae bacterium | reverse complement strand
GGACGTCGACCGTGCGGGTGCCACCGAAGAAGTCGTAGCCCCACACCTCCTGCAGCAACTGGGCGCGGGTGAACACCCGGCCTGCGTGCTGCGCGAGGTACTTGAGCAGCTCGAACTCCTTGTAGGTGAGGTCCAGCGGCTTGCCCTTGAGCCGGGCGGTGTAGGTGGCCTCATCGATCACGAGCTCACCGAGCACCAGGGCGCCGCTGCGGCCGGAACCTGGCTCGGCGGCGCGCCGAGCCACCAGCAACCGAAGCCTTGTGTCGGCTTCGGCCGGGCCCGCAGTCGGCAGCAGGATCTCGTCGGTACCCCAGTCTGCGGAGAGCGCGACCAGCCCGCCTTCACTGACCACGACCACCACCGGCACGTCCAGTCCGGTGGATCCGAGCAACCGGCACAGGCTGCGCGAACCGGCCAGGTCCGAGCGGGCATCGACCAGCACCGCGTCGTACGGGCCGGCGTCCAACAGGGCGGCGACCTCCGGGGCCGCTGGCCGCACGACGTGTGACAACAACGACAGCGCAGGCAGCACCGAACCCGGCTCGGGATCCGCAGTGAGCAGCAGCAGTTCCATGCCCGCTCCCTCCTGCCGCTGGAGGCTGGCGGCCGCGACCTACAGCATGTCCTGGGAGGATACCCGGCGTTGCCACCCAAATCGATCTCGGTGCGCTGCGTCACTACCCGAGGACGACGAGCGAACGGAACGGAGACACCGGCGTGCGCAAGCTGGTCATCGCTGTGCTGGTCATCCTGGGCCTGGCCGTGGCGGCCGATTTCGGTGCCGCGGCAGCAGCCGAGTACACGTTGGCCCAACAGCTCAGGGAGCAGCTCACACTGGCCTCCGACCCGTCGGTGCGGATCAACGGCTTTCCGTTCCTGACCCAGGCACTGGCGGGCCGGTACTCGGCCATTGACATCCGGGCGACCGGGCTGCCGGTGGACCCGCTGCACGACGTCACCGTGGAGGCCACCCTGCGAGACGTCGACGCACCGTTGTCTGAGGTGACCTCCGGCAACCTCGAGTCGGTACGGGCGGCCCGGGTGGACGGCCGGGTCCGGATCAAGGACTCCGACCTCGGGCGGGCGATCGGGATCGAAGATCTCCGGATCCAGCAGCCCTCCGACGAGGAGATCAAGCAACTGTTACCGGCGGGCACGCCGCCCCCCGGTAACTCCACACCGGACAACCGTGCCGCGATCCGGATGGTGGCGACCACTGATCTCGCCGGGCTGCGCACCGAGATCATCGGAATCGGGCTGATCGAGCTCACCGGTGACCTGGCGCGGATCACCGTCTTGGACGTGCGGCTTGCCCGCGACGACGTCGGTACGGCGAACCTGCCGCGGGAGATCCGCCGGCTGCTGCTCAAGACGTTGAGCACCGACGTGAAGCCCGGTGGGCTCCCGTTCGCCGTCACACCTACCGGGGTCTCGGTGCAGCCCGGAGCATTGGTCGTGGAGGGCACCGCGAACAACGTCTCCATGGGCCGGGCCGGGATCGGCGCCGGATGACGGCGCTTGGTAGCCGTCCGGTGGGTGGAACGACGGTCCCGCAGACCGGGAGTCTCCGGTAGTCTCGCTTGTGTGCACTCGCTGCTTACCAAGCGCCGGGCGGTGGACTTCTGCCGTCTGCACAGCAGCCTGTGTCGGATGCTCTGACCCGGGCGGTGCCTCGCGCACGATCGCGGGTGCAGCAGGCGATCAGTCGGGCCGCCGCCCTGACCTTCCGGTATATCCGTCCCCGGTCAGGAGCATTCCATGATCCCATCCAGCTCGCCGCGATCGGCGTGCGGGCGCCGCTGCGCGGCCGGAGATCACCTCCAGGCCATCTACTGTGAATCAAGCAAACACTGAGCGAGGAGCTGCCGTATGAGCCGCGAAAACGTACTGGTCACGCCCGATTGGGCAGAGCAGAACCTGAATACCGATGGCATCGTCTTCGTCGAGGTCGACGAGGACACCACGGCCTACGACGCGGGACACATCCCCGGAGCAGTGAAGATCAACTGGAAGACTGAGCTGCAGGATCCGGTGATCCGCGACTTCGTTGATCGGGGCGCCTTCGAAAAGCTGCTGTCGGACAAGGGCATCAGCAACGACGACACCGTGGTGCTCTACGGCGGCAACAACAACTGGTTCGCCGCCTACGCCTACTGGTATTTCAAGCTGTACGGGCATCGTGACGTCCGGCTGCTCGATGGCGGGCGCAAGAAGTGGGAGCTCGACGGCCGCACCTTGACCACCGACGAGGTGAGCCGACCAGCCACCAGCTACACCGCCCAGGAGCAGGACACCTCGATCCGCGCGTTCCGCCAGGAGACGGTTGACGCGATCGGCGCCAAGAACCTGGTCGATGTTCGTTCACCTGACGAGTTCTCCGGCAAGATCCTGGCCCCGGCGCACCTGCCGCAGGAGTCTGCGCAGCGCCCGGGACACATCCCCAGCGCGCTGAACGTGCCGTGGTCCAAGGCCGCCAACGAGGACGGCACCTTCAAGTCCGACGACGAGTTGCGGTCTCTCTACGGCGCGGCCGGGCTGGACGAGAGTCGCTCCACCATCGCCTACTGCCGGATCGGCGAGCGCTCCAGCCACACCTGGTTCGTGCTGCACGAGTTGCTGGCGTACTCCGACGTCAAGAACTACGACGGCTCGTGGACCGAGTACGGCTCACTCGTCGGCGCACCGATCGAGCTGGGTAGCTGAGCCGCATGTGCTCAGCACCGGATCAGGACCAGGATCTGCCCCCGGGGACGGATTTGAGCAAGCAGACCGTGCTGACCGGCACGGTGCGCACCGCCGGTGAACCCGTAGGGGGTGCGTTCGTGCGGCTGCTTGACGGCACCGGGGAGTTCACCGCCGAGGTAGTGTCCTCGGCATCGGGGGGTTTCCGTTTCTTCGCCGGCCCGGGTAGCTGGACCGTCCGGGCACTGCACCAATCCGGCAACGGCGAGGCGGCCGTGACCGCCGACGGCCCAGGCCTATACACCGTCGCGGTCACCGTGCCCTGAGCCGTCACACGCACAGCCCGTTGAGCGGGCTCGGCGGGGTTAAGCACCACCCGGTAACCCCGCCGAGCCCGCTCAATGCGTTATCGGGGAGGGGTGGGCCGTGGGCGAGCAGGCACTCTCCGTAACAGCACGTCCTGGTGGAACCGATATGTTGCGCCCCACCAGACCGGGCGGGACTGCCGTGAACGGTCCTTCGATCGGCAAGGCATTCGGAGAGGACAGGTGATCAGACAGTGAGCCGCACGGTGTTCCTGCTAGCTGTGCTGGCAGTGGTCGGTGTGCTCGGTGGCTGCGGGCAAGACCCTGAGACAGCCGAAGCGCCCGAGTTCGGGCCGCCAGTCAACGCCCCGGGTGGTGCGTCGGCAGGGCCGGCGCCGGCACCAGTCGGGCCGACCATCCGCACGATCAGCATCACAGTGGCCGGCGGGCAGGTCACCGGGGAGGCCGGCAGGGTGACCGTACCGCTGGGGACCCCGGTCACCGTCTCCGTGACCAGCGACGTGGCTGACGAGATCCACGTGCACGGCTACGACCGCAAGGGCGAGATTCCAGCCGCCGGCAGCACCGGCTCGGTCAGCTTCACCGCGAACACCCCCGGAGTCTTCGAGGTGGAACTGGAGGAATCCAAGGTCCAGCTGGTGCAGTTAGAAGTCAGCTGATCATCCACGCGCACGCCGTGGGGCTGAGTTCCGCAACTGCACAGCGGCGGCCCCCTATGATCCCGGGCGTGGAGAATGTTGCTGTGCACGGTGCCCCGTGAACGCCGAACCCAGCGGTGACCAGACGCTACGGTCTGCCGCCGAGCGTGCGCAGAGCACCGGTGTGCGGAACCTGCCCGAGTTCACCGACCTACCGGTCGCCGGTGATACCGCGAACTTGCGTGAGGGCCCCGAGCTGCACCCGAACTGTCTGAGCCTGCTGCCGCTGATCGGTGTGTGGCGCGGCGAAGGCGAGGTCGTCTACCCGACCATCGAGGGGCCGTACCACTTCGGCCAGCAGTTGGTGATCTGCCACGACGGGCGGCCGTTTCTACGGTACGAGTCGCGGGCGTGGCTGGTCGACGATGCCGGCGAGGTGATCCGACCAGCCGCCCGGGAGACGGGGTTCTGGCGGCCCCGCCCCGACGACACCATCGAGCTGCTCGCCGCACACGCCACCGGCATCGTGGAGATCTACTACGGGCAGCCGCAAAACCAGACCTCGTGGGAGCTGGCCACCGATGCGGTGGTGCGTACCTCGTCGGCCAAGGAGGTCACCGGCGCGCACCGGCTCTACGGCATCGTCGAGGGCGGCGACCTAGCCTACGTCGAGCAACGCGCAATGGCCGGCCAACCCCTGCAGCCCCACGTCTCCGCCCTCCTCCACCGCATAATCGGCTAACCAGCTGCGTTCAGACAGCACCTCAGACAGCAGTCAGCCCCCGGGCTGCCCGCCGCAGGTGGCGGCGAGCCCGAGCGGGACCAGTGCTCGGGTAAGCCCGGGGGCCAGGTGACTGCCTTGGATTCGCCGGCCGCCTCTCGCCAGTCCGTCGTTGTGGTCAACGCCGTCTGAGGAGGTGGCCTTCCACGGCCGTCGGCGGCTCTAGCTGACAGCCACCTCACGAGTCCTATAACCGTTCAACGTTGGACCACCTCCTTTCCCGTGTGCCTGCCACGCTAACCGCGTCGCCGCCGGCTCGGCAACGTCAATGCGATCCGCCCGATCGCGGGCCGGATGTGGAGTGCGTCAGTACACGTTTGGACACAGCATGCGATGCTGTCTAGGCCTACGATCGTGCTCGTGGACACCTCCCTGCGCCGCACGCTGCATGACCGGGGAATGCGGATGACACCCCAGCGGCAACTGGTGCTCGACGCGGTGCGGGATCTCGAACACGCCACCCCCGAGCGAATCTGTGAGCACGTGCAACACCGCGCACCCGCAGTCAACATCACCACGATCTACCGCACCCTCGACCTGCTCGAAGGCCTCAACCTGGTCCGGCATACCCACCTCGGGCACGGTGCACCGAGCTACTCCACCCAGCCGCATGAACACGTGCACCTGGTCTGTCACAGTTGTGGGGGGATCACCGAGATACCCACCGAGGAGCTCACCGAGCTCACCGAGCGGCTGCGGCACCGGTTCGGGTTCATCCTGGACCCCAGCCACCTGGCGCTGTCCGGACGTTGCGCGAACTGCGCCGATCAAGACGACTCGTGACGTCGCCCCTGCTCGACCTCCCCGGCGCGGTGCCACCGCCCCCCGGCTCTCCGGACGCCGGGGTGGCCTGGCATCACGGTGACCCGTTGGGTGAGCAGCGCGCCGCCGAACACGACGTCGTGGTCGTGGACAGGTCGAACCGTGGAGTGCTCGCCGTGCCGGGTGAGGACCGGTTGAGCTGGCTGCACACCATCACCTCCCAGCACCTGCTCGCCCTCGACGAGGGTGCGCACACCGAGGTGCTGGTGCTCGACCTGCAGGGTCGCGTCGAGCACCACGCGGTGGCCTCCCACCTGGACGAGACGGTGTGGCTGGACACCGAGCCCGGCAAGGCCGAGGCGCTGCTGGCCTACCTGACGTCGATGGTGTTCTGGTCGCAGGTGGCGCCGCGGGACGCGACCTCCGAGCTGGCCGTGCT
>JBGSWT010000412.1:0-3061 GCA_041751815.1 Pseudonocardiaceae bacterium | reverse complement strand
ATTCCTCGCCGTCGGCGAGCACCGTCACGGCGTCGGCGTGCGGGCGCAGCACCCGGACCACGGTACCCCCGGCGTGCGGGTGCGCACCGAGCACGGAATGCGGATCGTGATGGGCACCGACGAGCAGCTTGCGCAGCTCGTCGGCTGGCGGTGCCGAAGTCGCATGGTCTGCGGCGTGCACGGTCACGTCCTCCCCGGGGGTTGCGTCTGCCCTCCAGTGTGTCGGTTCGCGGGCATGCGTGTCAGTACGAGCGGCCGATCCAGGCGATGAGGTCAGGTTCCTCACAGCTGTCGGGCAGGCTGCCGTCGGGGCGGGTGAGGCAGCGGACGGTCACGGCCTGCTCGGTGAGTTGTGTTTCGCCTCGCTCGCCGAGTGCCGACCAGGCGATACGAGCCCAGCCGTGGGCGGCTGCTTCCAGCGCCTGCTCGATGGACTCGACATGCGGTGACGCTGCTTCCCGCCGGGCCAGCGCCTGGCCGTAGAGAGCCTGCTGGTCGGCGTCGAGGGCGGCCTTGGTCTCGGGTACCAAAGCGCTGAGCGCCACCGGCTCTTTGGTACCCGGGATGCGCCTGACCAGCACCGCCTTGCCGGCGGCGACGTCGCGGGGTCCGAGTTCGACCCGGACCGGGATGCCTTTGAGTTCGGCGTCGATGGCCCGGCGACCGAAACTGACGTCGGTCTGCTCGTCGAGCACAGTACGAATGCCGGCGTTCCGAAGCTCGCCGACGACCTGGTGTGCCCGGGCCCGGGTTTCCGCGTCGTCCTTGACGACCAGCACGATCGCCTGCACCGGGGCCAGCCGGGGTGGTACTCGCAGCCCGGCGTCGTCGCCGTGACACATGATCAGCCCACCCACCATCCGGGTAGACACCCCCCACGAGGTTTGCCAGACGTACTCCCGCTGACCGGAGGCGGCCAGGTACCGCACGTCGAAGGCTCGGGCGAAGTTCTGGCCGAGTTCATGGCTGGTGCCCATCTGCAGCGCCTTGCCGTCGCCCATCATCGCCTCGCAGGTCAGCGTGTTGGTCGCGCCTGCGAACCGTTCCCGCGCGGTCTTGAGTCCCTTCACGACCGGCATTGCCAGCACCTCGGCCATGAAGGCGCCGTAGACGTCGTCGAGGACTTCCCGAGCGTGCGCCCGCGCCTCGGCTTCGGTGGCGTGGCAGGTATGCCCCTCTTGCCACAGGAACTCCGTCGTGCGCAAGAACACCCGGGGCCGCATCTCCCAGCGCACCACGTTGGACCAGTTGTTCAGCTTCATCGGCAGGTCCCGGTAGGACTGCACCCACTTGGAGAAGAAGGAGTTGATGATGGTCTCGCTGGTCGGCCGCACCACCACCGGCTCTTCGAGCTGCTTACCTCCGGCATGGGTCACCACGGCCAGCTCGGGGCTGAATCCTTCGACGTGCTCGGCCTCGCGCTTGAGGTAGGACTCCGGAATGAACAGCGGGAAGTAGGCATTCTGCCCACCGACGGCCTTGATCCGGTCATCGACCTCGCGCTGCATCCGTTCCCACAGCGCGTAGCCGGTCGGTCTGATCACCATCGTGCCGCGCACCGGGCCGTTGTCGGCCAGCTCGGCGCGCGCGATGACGTCCTGATACCAGCGGGGGAAGTCAGTGCTCTGCGGGGTGAGCAGGGACGGCTTGGACATGGCCGAAGCCTAGACCGCGGCCGGAGCGCTCAGACCGTCAGCAGGCGGACCGGGTACTCGGCGGCGCTGGCGAGCTTGGCGAGGTCCTTGGGGTCGGACGTGAGCACGGCGGCGTTGTGCTCGACGGCCGCGACGATCACGGCGGCGTCAACGACGTCGCAGGTGCCGCTGCGTGCCAGCAGGCGCCCGACGTCCTCGGCGGTGTGCTCAGTGAAAGGAAGCACGGCGCACAGGCGACGTACCACCCGCACCGGATGCTGACGGGCACGGTTTCGCCAGGCCTGCGCGAGTACCACAGTAGGCAGGTAGGGGCGAAAACCGTCCTCGAATGCCTTGACACAACTGCGAAAGGTCTCGCCGCGGGGATCCGTCTCGATGTCGATGAGCGCGCCGGCGTCGAGGACGAGACGTCTCTGTCGGCTCATCCGGCTCGTCGCTGGGGTTCGGCAGGAAGTTCGCCGCGCAACCGCGCCAGAGCGGTCATACGGGCGGCGGCCTCATCGGCGCTTTCCCACTGGCCAACACCGGCCTTGTCCAGACGGGCGCGAGTCGCAGCCATGGCCTCGTCATCCGGTGGGCCGTACACCTCGATGTACTCCGCCAACGCGGCGCGGGCCTCGACCAGCCCGGCAGCCTCCTCGGCCGCCTGGGACAACCAGGTTGAGAGCGCGATCCCGTCGGTCTCAGCGGCGCGCTTTGCCCGTTGGAAAACCTCGGAGTCGAGCGAAATGCTGATCTTCTTGACTGCCATTCGCCTATTTTACCAGAGTGGTAGCACTCCAGTACGACCGATGTTCGGGGTTACGGTTGGGCGAGGAGGCGCTCGACAGCGGCAAGCGGGATGGGCAACCAGAGCGGGCGGTTGTTGTTCTCGTAGCCGACCTCGTAGACGGCCTTGTCCAACTCAAAGGCGCGCAGCAGGACGTCCTGTTCCCGGGGGTCGGCCATGACTTGGGCGTAGCCGTCGCAGAACGCGTCCCGATTGCGGCTGGCCCAGGCCAGCGCTACCGCGTTGTGCTGTTGCGGGTCAGCATCGCCCAGCGGCACGTGGTGGGCCGCGTAGTCGAAGGACCGCAGCATTCCGGCGATGTCGCGTAGGGGGGAGTCGGGGGCGATGCGCTCGGCCAGCGATGCCATCGGCTCGCCCTCGAAGTCGATCAGCACCCAGCCGGTGACACTGCGCAGCACCTGACCAAGGTGCAGGTCACCGTGTATTCGCTGGATCATCACAGGGTTGGGCAGTCCGCGCACCGTGTCGAAGGTCGCCCGCAGCGCAGACTCGTGCGGCAACAGCTCGGGAACCTGGGCGAGCACTCCATCCAGCTTGCCGTGCATACGGTCGGCCAGCGCGTCGAGATAGCCGGCCGGGGCTGGTGTGCTGCCCAGCGCGGTGGCCAGGTCGGCGT
>JBGSWT010000411.1:0-3287 GCA_041751815.1 Pseudonocardiaceae bacterium | reverse complement strand
GGTTGGGCAGGCCGGTCAGCGGGTCGTGCCGCGCCTCGTACTCGCGCGCCGCCACCTGCGCACGCAGCCGCTGCACCAGGTCCACCCGCTGCAGGACGCCGCCGGCATGACCAGCGAGGGCGCTCATCAAGGCGAGGTCGTCAGCGGTGAAGGGATCACTGTCGAAGAGCCTGACGCCGACCTTGAGGACGGCCGCCCCCGAGTCTCCGACAGCCACCCCGGCCGCGAGCTCGTCGTCGGGGGTGATGGTGACGCCGGTCGAGACCATGGCACACCAGCGCTCGAACTCATCCAATGCCAGAGCGTGCTCGGACACCCCGGCCTCGTCGAGGACCAACCGTGTCCCGCCATCACCGAGCGGCAGCAGCAGTTCGGCAGTCCCAGCACCGAGCAGGTCCCTTGCCTCCTGCAGCACGCTGGCCAAGGCTTCGTCCCCGCCTGTCGTTGTCGTGGTACTGGCCACAAACCGGTACAGCAGCCGGGTCTGCTTGTGCCGTCTGGCCAGATCCGCGTACGCGCGGTAGGCAATCAGCAATATGACGAGGACGATGACGAGGAGCGGTACGACGACAGGGCGTTCGATGAGCATGACCACGAAGATCAACGCCAGGGCCGTGTTGGCCAGGGTGGCGACGAGCTCGAAGGCCTCTCGCGCGATGGATGTGCTGGAGCCGTCACCCGCCAGCTTGATGACCACGAGGACCAGGACCGCGCCCAGAACGGACACAGCCGTAACTGCCACAGCTGTTGCCAACCACGCCGGCAGGTCGCCAGGCTGAGCCGAACCACTGATGGCCCGGTAGGTGATCACCGCGACGGCAGTCTGCAGTGCGTACAGACCGAGATTGAAAGCGAGCTTGGGCAGAGGTATGCGCTGGTGCAACACCAGCGCAGCACCGCTGCCGACCATGACGGCCAACAGATAGTCGCGGGGGTCGAGGAAGGCCAGAGCCAAGACGATGGGCACGTCGGAGAAGGTGTACGTGTGCGCACTGCGCAAGGTCGGAAGGTGCAGAACGTACATCTCACTCAGTGCGAACAATGCCGCTACCACTAGCCAGAACGGCCAGTGCAAATCGTGCTGGCTCTCGTCCGACCGGCCATCGAGCAGGATGGCAATGTGCAGCGCGGCAGCTATGACCCACATGCCGCCGATGAGCAGGTTCAGCGCCTGGAAACCGGTCCGCTTGCTTATCGCGTCCTCGATCATCGCCACCTCCTCAACGGGCAGCGGTACAGCCCGCCCCTGTCGGGACGGGCTGTAACCGATGTGTTGGTGATCGGTATCAGATCGGCTGTGCTGTAGGGCTCACCAGTGGTCGGCGGTGGACCACCGCTTGCCCTCCCAGTTACTGCCGGACCAGTGGCTGCCGCTCCAGTCGGTACCCGACCAGCGCTTTCCGCTCCACGTCGCCGAGCTCCAGCGCTTGCCCTCCCAGTTGCCGCCCGTCCAGGACGCACCGGTCCACGTCGTCGACGTCCAGCCCGCCGAGGACCAGGTAGCTCCGGACCAGCGCTTGCCGTTCCAGTCCCCACCGGACCAAGCCGTGCGCGCCGTCGAAGCAGCCGCCCAGGCCCGTGCATCGAAGCGGGTGCCCAGGGCATCCACCTCGCCCCGCAGGACGGCGCCGGTCTGTGGGTCCACCACGTGACTGGTACCGCGGCTCGCCTCGAGCGTCCCCGTCCCGGTACCGGCGGTGAACGACTGCCGCGCAACGGTCGTACTGGGGGTGGCCAGCTCGAGCGCGCGCTTGACGTCGAGCTGTCCCGCACCTCGTGACGGACTCGGCTCCACCGGCATGGCCTCGGCCGAGGACTTCAGCAGCTTCTTCACCTGGTCCGGGGTCATGGTGGGACGCGCCTGCAGCAGCAGGGCGACGGCACCGGAGACCACGGCCGCGGACTGCGAGGTGCCGCTGCCGCGGAAGAATCGGCCCTGGACGTCGCCGGTCACCAGGCCCTCGGGATGACCGAGATCGGCGACCGATCCCGGGACCCGCAGCGACACCACGGACTTGCCGGGGGCCAGCAGGTCCGGGCGCCGCGACGTGGTGCCCGGGTTGGTGAACGACGTGATCCGGTCGTCGACGTGGGCGTCGGTGCCGCGGTGGTCACTGGCACCGACGGCGATGACGAACGGGTCGGCCGCGGGCATCGTCAGCGGTGCGGTGCCGCCGTCGGTGGCGGCGGCGACCACCACGTCGATGCCGGCGTTCCAGGCGTTCTCGACCGCCTTGGCCAGCGGGTCGGCCTGGTACGGCTGCCGGGAGTCGGTGCCGTAGCTGAGGTTGATCACCCGGACGTTCATGCCGTTGTCGTTGCGGTGCTGCACCACCCAGTCGATCGCCGCGATGACCTGGGACACGTCGTTGCCGCCGTCGGCGGTGGCGACCTTCATGTTGAGAATGCGGGCGTCGGGGGCGACGCCGACGAAGTGCGCGGCGTTGTTCTCGTTGCCCGCCGTCACTGAGGCGTCACGCCCGGCGATGATCCCGGCCATGTGGGTGCCGTGACCGAAGCCGTCGAGGTGCCGCGTGGTGCTGTTCTGGCTCTCGAAGGACAGATCCGGTCCGTTGATGATCTTGCCGCTGGTGGACAGGCCGGCCACGGGGCTGACGCCGGTGTCGATCAGGGCGACGGTGACGCCCCGGCCGGTGACCTTGCGCCCCTGCGGGTCGGTCTTGCCCCAGGTGTCGTGGATGCCGGAGAACTTGGCGATGTTGTACACCGACCCCCAGTCCCCGTCGGCCTGCCAGGACCCGGTGGCCCGAGAGGCCTTCTCGTCCTCGCCGGTGTCGTCGTCGCCCCACTCCTCGTCGAGCAGACCGGCCGAGGGGGCCCCCGCGGACACCGGGGCCGCCAGGGACGGCAGGACCGGACAGAGCGCCGCGACGACGGCGCCCGTTGCGAATGTGACGGCCGCCCGGCGGCCCCACCGTGTTCCCTTGCTCATCTGTCGCACCTCTCTGCAGGCGGGCTGGAACCGCCCGACACGTTGAGCATGTGACCCACTGCGCTGCGTGACACCGTCCCGGACGTCCCGTTCACCCGATAGGCCGCTCCAGGTCACACCGACGGCTCACCTGGTTGGATTGCGTGATGGACGCGAAGCAGCGTGGTGGCGGGCTCACAGCTGCGGGGCTGCACTGGGCCGAGGGTCTGGCCGGCTGGGCGCTGCCCCGCGAGATCCTGGCGCAGGCCCGCGAATCCCCCTGGTCGATGCCCCCCGGCCTGCTGCGGGCGGAGCCCGAACCGGTGGACACGCCGTCGCGGGAGCGGGCACTGGC
>JBGSWT010000410.1:0-2484 GCA_041751815.1 Pseudonocardiaceae bacterium | reverse complement strand
CGGTGCGCCGCTGGGTGGCGGCGGCCTGGGTGGTGTCAGCCAACTCGTTGGCCACATAGTCCGGCGCCCACGCCTGTTCTCGCTGGTAGGCGCAGACGCGCACGCGCAGCTGACCGTCTCAAAAATAATCTCCAGCTCAGGATCATAAGAGCAGTTCAGAGCGGAGCCGACGCGGGGACTCGAACCCCGAACCTTCCGCTTACAAGGCTCTCGGGAGCCCACCGCAGCTGCGGCGTGATGACGTAGGAGTGCGGGTGGTTTCGCGACGCTGCACACCCTCGGTCCCCCCCGCAGACGAAGTCGCTTGGTACCCCACAGGATGTCGATCAACTCACGGAGCAACGGCTGGCGGTTCCAGTCAGCGTGCTCGGCACTGCAGTTCCTTTCAACAGCGCTAATCGGCGGACACCAGTGCCATCGCCGGTCAGCAGATCACCGTCGCGGCAATGCCGGAACCGGCCGCGATGGTGCCGACTGGCGGGTGTCCCAGTGAGTGCTGGCGAGGCGCCGCTCGGCGATGGTGAGCAGATCGAATACATCCCGGGCAAAGTAGCCGGTGGTTCCTCGCTCCACGTTCTTGCGGGCCACGATCCTCGCGTCGGCCAACTCTTCCAACGCGGTGCGCGCGGCAGGGGGTGACACCGCCAGCATCCGCTGGACGGTCCTCGCGGTGATTAGCGGTGTTTCCGGGAGCAGCTCGATGAGCCGCGCGACCGCCGAGTCAGCTCGGGGAACCTGCCGGACACCCTGGGTGCTGCGGCGCGCGGCAAGCTGTTCGCGCCACCGTGCTCGCAGTTCGGAGACCTCGGAGGCGAAGCGGACCACCTGCTCGACGGCCAGTTCAGCAGCGTCGAGAAATGTCCAGAGCCATGTTTCCAGACCGGACTGGGCATCGGCTGATGACGCTGCACCATCGTGTCGGTAGGCGGTGAGACCGTCTAGATAGCCCTCGGATCTGGTGAGTAGCACCAGGCTGAGCGGGAGCACCGCTGAAGGGGTGAGTCCGCGGCGGGTCAGCACGGTGTGGATGAGCGCGCGGCCGACTCGTCCGTTCCCGTCGGTGTAGGGGTGGATGGTCTCGAACTGAGCGTGCACGAGCGCTGCCTGGATAAGCGCAGCGTGGGTGCCACCGTTGGTGTATTGGACGAGATCGTCCATCAGCGCACTGACGTGCTCTGGCGGAGGGGGTACGAATTGGGCATCCAGAGGGTGCCAGTCGTTGCCACCGATCCAGTTCTGCACCGTGCGTTGCCCGCGATGCTGCTCGTCCGGGAGCAGGGCATGGTGCAAGTCATCGATTCCTGTTGCGGTGATTGATGGCGCGGTGGCGAGATCGCTGGCAGCTCTCCGCAGGGTCGTGATGTTGTTCGCGACGAGCTGAGCGTTGCGGCTGAAGCTGGCGGCTGCCAGCTGCTCGGACTGCGCCAATTCAGCCAACGCGAGCTGCTGCGGTGCTACCTGCATGCCCTCAATCCGCGATGACGCGATGGCCTCGGACCGGAGCAGGAAACGCGCCAGGCCTTCGAGAGCGCGGGTCTCGGGGGCGATGCTGAGGGCCCGGACCCTTGATTCGACCTCTGCGGCGTAGGCGGCAAGCTTCGCGCTCAACACCACCGGCCGTGTGACTAGCTCGTCTGGGAGGTATGCACGGTAGGTGCCACCTCGTCGTCCAGCGCGGCTCGGGGCGTCGAAGGAGGGCACCCACTGCTGGGTGGTCCAGGAGCCCACTGCCCACCTCCTTGCTGACCCAGCCAGCTACGTCGATGAAAGCTTAAACCTCTAAGCTTTCATCGACGAGGTAGGTAGGCAAGGAAACACGCTAAACATGCAAGCCAAGAGTCACAGCTAAACCTGAAAGCTCAAGGTGCATGGCCATCGCGACCTGCGTACGCCTCAGCTACGGGTGTTGGTAGAGCGTACCGCGCTCCTGACCGATGGTGACCCGGTCGCGTGGGCGACGAGTTGCTTTAGCGACGGCTCAAGCGCTGGCTGTGTGCAGCCCGGTGAGCGCACGGATACGCTCGCTGGACAGCGGCCCAGACGCGGCGGCGAGCACCGCCGCGATCTTTTCGGGATCTGGTTCGGTGTCCGGGCGGCGAGGTTTGAAGGTCCGCGCGTGACAGCGCAGCCGGTGCTCTTGCTGGTAACTGGGCAAAGCCGATCCGCCCAGTAGGTCGCCAGGCAGGGAGGTCCGCGCGGGAGAAATTCGTGTCACGCAGACCGTTAAAGATCAATCAGAGATAGATGTCCCTGGTAGAGCCGGAGCCGACGCGGGGACTCGAACCCCGAACCTTCCGCTTACAAGGCGGATGCTCTGCCAGTTGAGCTACGCCGGCGTGTGCAGCTCATGGTAGGCGCACCGGCCGAAAAGATCTTCAACAGGCAGGTGACGGACCACGCCGCTAGTCTCAGTGGACGACGGCGTGGACGAGGGAGGCCAACCCGTGACCGAGGGCACGAGCACCCCCACCACCGAGGCGGGGT
>JBGSWT010000409.1:0-2422 GCA_041751815.1 Pseudonocardiaceae bacterium | reverse complement strand
CAGTGCCCGGTGGATATCGAGCACGTTGACCATATTGTCGACATGCGCCGCTACCAGGTGCTGATTGAAGCCGAGTTCCCCACCGAGCTGGGAACGCTGTTTCGCAACCTGGAGAACAAGGGCAACCCGTGGGGGCAGAACTCGTCGGCGCGGATGGACTGGGCGAAGGGTCTGGACTTCGAAGTCCCGCAGTTGAGCGAGCAGACACTGCCCGACGAGGTGGAGTACCTGTTCTGGATCGGCTGCGCCGGTGCCTTCGACGACAACGCGCGCAAGACCGTGCGGGCCACCGCTGAGCTGCTGCACCACGCCGGCGTCAACTATGTGGTCCTCGGGGACGGCGAGACCTGCACTGGAGATCCGGCCCGCCGATCGGGCAACGAGTTCGTGTTCCAGATGCTGGCCCAGCAGAACGTCGAGGTGCTCAACGGGGTCTTCGAGGGACGCGAGCCCGGTCGGCGCAAGATCGTGACGACCTGCCCGCACTGCTTCAACACGCTGGGCCGGGAGTACCCGCAGCTGGATGGGCACTATGAGGTGGTGCACCACACCCAGCTGCTCAACCAGCTGGTGCGAGACAAGAAGCTGGTGCCCGTGCCCGCCCCCGACGGCGGGCGCGCGGTCACCTACCACGACCCGTGTTATCTGGGTCGGCACAACGAGGTGTACTCGCCGCCACGCGAGCTGGTCGGGGCCTCCGGCGCGGAGCTGACCGAGATGCCGCGGCACGCCGACCGTGCAATGTGCTGCGGGGCCGGAGGTGCGCGGATGTGGATGGAGGAGCGCATCGGCAAGCGGGTCAACCTGGACCGGGTCGACGAGGCGATTGCCACCGAGACCTCCGCGATCGCCACCGGGTGCCCGTTTTGCCGGGTGATGCTCACCGACGGCCTCACCACCCGCGAGGCCGAAGGCGTCGCCGGCAGCCAAACGGAAGTCCTCGACGTCGCCCAGCTGCTCCTTACCAGCGTCAAGCGCGGTGATCCGACGCCGCCAAACGGCTCCGAATAGCGCTCGGCGCCAGACCCGAAACCGCTATTCGGCTCCGAACGGCGGTGACGGGAACTACTGGTTGAGCAGGGCTAGGACGTTGGAGCGGAGTTGGGCGGGTTGGGCACCGGTGGCGGTGATGACCTGCGCGCCGACGCCCTGCCCCTCCCGCAGCAGTCCGAGCAGGATGTGCTCGGTGCCGATGTAGTTGTGACCGAGCTGGCGTGATTCGCGTAGCGCCAGCTCGAGCACCTTCTTGGAACGTGGAGTGAAGGGCACGTGTCCACTCGGCGTTTCCTGACCGCAACCGGTGAGTCGCTCGACCCCGGCACGGGCAGCATCCAGCGTGATGCCAGCACCCTGAAGAGCCTGCGCACCGACGCTCTCGCCTTCGGCCAGCAGGCCTAGCAAGAGGTGCTCGGTGCCGATGTAGTCATGACGTAGCCGCCGGGCCTGTTCCTGGGCCAGCACGACCACTCGCCGCGCCGGAGGGGTGAAGCGGGTGAACATGCCCCGGGTGAGGGCGGATTCCATGCCGCCCTTGAACTTACCGATCAGCGAGCGCAACGCGGAGTGTCGCTGCTGGGCCGCCTGCTTGGTGACGCCCAGCGTGGTGCCGATCTGAGACCACGAGCACCCAGCGGTGCGGGCCTCCTGAACGAAGTGATCGAGCAGGCTCTCCCCCAGGTCGGCCAGCTCCTGCTGCCGGCGCGCCGCGCTGGCCAGCACCTCGATCGGCTCGGGGTTGCTCGCTTGCTCGCGGGTCTGGGTGATGAGTTCATCGAGTGTCATGCCGTCAACTATCACTTGACGAATGGTTTGCGTCAAGTACTTATTGACGACGAGTGTCGATGCGCTGGAAGTTGAGATAGGCCCGCGACGGCGTGGGCCCGCGCTGGCCCTGGTAGCGGGAACCCACTCCAGCGCTGCCGTACGGATGCTCGGCCGGGCTGGACAGCCGGAAGAGACACAGCTGCCCGATCTTCATGCCCGGCCACAGGGTGATCGGCAGATTGGCCACATTGGACAGCTCCAGAGTGATGTGGCCGATGAACCCAGGATCGATGAAGCCCGCCGTAGAATGCGTCAGCAAACCGAGACGGCCCAGACTGGAGTTGTGGGTGGGAATGAACGTCGGCCCGGCCAGGAAGAGGCCGTCCTGGGCGTCGACCTCGATGCAGCGGACCGGGCGGGTGGGCACCTCACGCACGTCTGTGATCGCCCGGAAACGCTGGACCGGGCCGTCTTTCAAGCGAGCTACCTTTCGCTCTAAACGGAATACGGTCAGGTGTGGCGTGAACTTCACCTGGAAAGCCACACCGTGGTCAATACCGCGGAAAGTCACTCTTTTCTTCCGTTTCACCGGGCGCAGCCCCAAGCTCGCAGCCAGTTCGAGGACGGCGTCGGCAAGATTCTCCCGGATGCTGACGAA
>JBGSWT010000408.1:0-1921 GCA_041751815.1 Pseudonocardiaceae bacterium | reverse complement strand
TCGCCCCGATCCGCCACTTCACCGACCACAAGATCCGCGTGCACCTGTTCACCTGCGTGCTCGCCCTGTCCCTGGCCCACCTGATGCGCCGCGAGTGCGCCCGCACGGGTCTGTCGCTGTCGGTGCCCGCGCTGCTCGCCGAGCTCGACGGCATCGGCGAGACCGTCCTGCTCTACCAGGGCGAACGCGGCCGCCCCCGGGCCCGCCACACCATCACCAAGATGACCCCCACCCAGCAGCACCTCTACACGATCTTCGACCTCGACCGATACGCCCCCAAACGCTGACGTGGGTAATACACCAAACTGAAGATCGAAAACGGCTGGACCTGCGGAAACCATCGCGGAGCCTCAAGATCTTTGGAAACTCGGGCTAGCTGATCTACATGATTGAGCGTTAGGTCGCTTACACCATCGAAGCGCTGCGCTGCTTACGGCACACTGGGGCTGCCGCGGTGGAGATTGGGTCGGGCAGGTGCAGGTCGCGTACAACGAGGGCGTCCAGCGCCGGATGGGGGGCGCCGGATGGAGGGCACGGTGTGGACAGCGGGCGGCTGTGCAAGCTGGTACCTCGATGCCCAGGATCAGAACACGACGTTGTGGCCGACGTTCACCTGGCGGTCCGCCGGGCCACCCGCATTGTTGCAGCCGGCCGAATACCTAGCCCACGAGCACGTTTCCCAGCCGGTGCCGGCCTGACGGGGCAGGGCTACGGTGCGGCTGTTCGTGGCTCTGACGCCACCTGGTGAGGTTGTCGAGGAGCTGAGAGCCAGCACAGCCACGCTGCATGAGCTGGCGCCGGGCCTGCGGTGGACCCGTCCAGAGCATTGGCACGTGACGCTGGCCTTCCTCGGTGCAGTGGGCGACGACGTTGTCGCCGAGCTGTCCCGCAGGCTTAGCCGGGCAGCCGCTCGGTACCCACCGCTGTCCCTGTCACTCGGTGGTGGCGGTCGGTTTGGGCACCAGGTGCTGTGGACCCGGGTGCACGGGGATCGTGACGGGCTGCGCAGGCTGGCCGGTTCGGTGCAGGCTGCGGCCCGGCGCTGCCGCCTACCGGTGGAGCAACGCCCGTACCGCCCGCATCTCACGTTGGCCAGGGCAAGTACAGCGGCCGACCTGCGGCCGCTGGTCGAGCAGCTCGCATCCTGGCAGGGGCAATACTGGGTGGCCACCCGGTTGTACCTGGTTCGCAGCCGACTTGGCGCGGGAGTGAATGGTTCGGCGTTGCACGAACCGATCGTTGACTGGCCGCTCAATGGGTAGTTCAGGTATTGGCCGCCTCGATCCAGCCAAAAAACGTAGAGCTGATCGGCCGCCTGCTAGCTGCGGGGTGACGCGGTGATGGCATGGCTTACCGTGCGCGGTACGGTCGCCGACTATGGTCACCATTCTGTTATCGGTGCACAACGCAGCGTAGCCATAGTGGACTGAAAACTAGGTAGTTATGATGGCGAGTCTAGGTAGTAAGCCGATTGCTTGTGCTCGAATGGCGTAGCGTGGTCCGGGGCCGGGGGTCCGCCGCACCCGCCGAACCCACAGCGGCGGAAGCGCTGATCCGCTTCCTGCGCGCAGGTTGGCAGGGCGTCTACCAGCGGCAGTTCAGCTCGGTTGATCCCCGTCGGAGTCCGTCGAACATCCAGCGGCAGGTGCTCGAGTCGGGGACTCTACGTACCAGTCTGCTGCTGACTAGGTAGTCGAAAATCGGCATCGCGACTAGGTAGTCGCCATAAAACTTTAAGTGGCAAACATGTATTGTCATACGGTCCGTTTCTCGCCATGGTGTGATAAGCCGAGTCGGCGTTGCCGTCGATGAGGTGTTCTGGCCCACTGGGGGCCTCGTGAGGAGGATCTGGATGACTGACGGATTGAGCTTCGCTGAGATCGACGGCCAGCACGTGGAGCTGCTCCCCGCACGTACTGTC
>JBGSWT010000407.1:0-1513 GCA_041751815.1 Pseudonocardiaceae bacterium | reverse complement strand
CTGGCAAGCGCCGGTGACGATTGATGCCGAGCCTGCTGCGGACGGTCCTGCCTTTGCGCCCGCAGTGCGTCGTTCCAGTCTTTGTGCCCGGCCGGCGCAGCACGCTCCGCGGGAACGTTTACCGCCGCTGCCATCTCGGTCAACCTGACCGCGTAGCGCTCACCGCTGACATCGGCGTCGGTCGCAGTCACCAGCACCGCACCCGGTCGCTTCGCCAACGCCGCCAGTTCCTGTTCCAGCGCCACGATCGTCGCCGGACCCATGCCGCCTGCGGTGCTGACGTAGAGCGTGTCCTGGCGCATTCCTTCCAGAGCGGCAAGGCTCATCGCGTCGATCGGCGCCTCGGTGACGGCCAGCCGGGTCGGTGCATCGCGGCCAAGCTGCAGGCGGAACAGCGACTTCTCGCCATCGGCGGAGAAGCCCCGGTAGTTCGGTCCGCGCATTTCGATGCCGGTCAGTGTTCCCTGCCCGTCACGGTGCCCGAACCAGGCGCTGCCATACGGCCCCTCGCGCAGCACATCCGCACGCGACGCAGCCGCCACCACCTCTGGTGTCAGGCCACGCTCTTTGGTCAGGTAGGCCCAGGTCCGTGATCCCTCTGTGACCGGGTTATGCGTCGTCCAGCGCAGCTCGGGAGGTAAGTGCTCAGCCCGCTCGCGTGGTGCTCGCTCCACTGCTGGAAAGGATGGTTCCACCCCGGCGAGGCCGCGCAGCTCGCGGCGCACCTGGCCGAAGTTGAGGCTCGGGTCGAGGTGCTGGGCCAGCTTGAACACGTCGCCTTTGGCGGTGCTGCCAGTGTCCCACCAGCCCTGCCCGTTATGGTTGACGATGATGGTCTCGCCGGCGCCACGGCGATACTTCATGCTCCTTCGGGTGCTCTCCTTCTCGTCCAGCTTGAAGCCTGCTTTTTCCAGCACCACGGCGCAGCTCACCGTTGCCCGCAGCCGTCCGACCTCCGCATCTCCGGCCATTACGCCGCACTCCCGTTCCGGGGTTGTCGGGAGGGTCTGCTCGGCTGCATCCCTGCTGCCGCATCCATTCCACCCTGATACCCTTCCCCGACCGCGTAGCGACCGCGGGACAAGGGCGAGTGCACGGCACTCGGGAGCGCAGCGACGCACCCTTGTGGCGCGTAGAGCGCATGCGGTAGCAACATCCCATTCTCCTCGGTCTGCTTCATCTCCTCCCAGTGTGGATTGCTCCGTTACGAGTGATCGCTGATCCCTTCGAGCCGGGTGCCTATTTCCATGGAGACGCGTCCCGGTGAGGCGGCCAGCAATCACCGCGGTGCCAGCTAAGGCTCAGTCCGTAACGGGACTGTCCAGAAGTTGGGGGTTACGCCGCCTCTGCCCACCGCAGGGTTGAACTGGGGGCTGGCTGGAACAGCTGGCCGAAGCCGGAGCCGAGCGCGCCGTTGCAGACGGCGCAGCGGACCTGCAGCAGCAGGTCGGCCCCGCGTCGGGACCAGCGCATCTGCTGCGACTTGGCCATGCGCCGGTTGACTAGGAAGTTG
>JBGSWT010000406.1:0-1935 GCA_041751815.1 Pseudonocardiaceae bacterium | reverse complement strand
ACACGTGGGCCCTTGGATTTGCGCCCCGGCTTGCGGCGCTCCGGACGGGTCTGCATGAGGGCGTTTTCTACCGGGTTGCCGTCCAAGATCCGCGGAGGCGCGCCGGGGGTGATTCGGAATCGTGAGCGCAGCGACGACGCGCTTGCCCCCCGCCCGTGCACTCACGGTGCCGGTCGGTTCTCACCCTGACGCGGTGACAGCTCGGCTACCCCGCGCCGCTCTTCGCCGGATCCGCCCCTCACCCCGGCTGGGGGGCGACCCCGCGGGTTGGGGTCGCCCCCCAGCGGGTCAGAACGGTGGCTCGAGCTCGGCAAGGGCGGTCGGCATCGGCGTCATCCCGGGCGGGGTGAGACCGTGGGAGTAGTAGAGGTCGGTGAGTTCGTCATCGAGGCCTCGCTGGTAGGCGTCGTACTCCGCGTCCGACATGGCCCGGTGCTCCCGAACGTGTCCCCAGCCGCCAACTGGACTGTTGTTCCTGGTCAGCGCTGCGCGAGAGAGAGCCGGTGCCCGGTCATGCCATGGATTCCGGTAGTAAAGCCCAATGCTCTGACCTGCGGGAACGCTCTACCTTGCGGCTGGGGACACGTTCGGGAGCGCTGGGCCGTTACGCTCGTGGGTCCAGCCTTCACGGATCACGTCCAGGGGGATTCTTGATCAGCGACGCTCAGCTCATCCTGGGTTTTTCTCGGCACCTGACCGCTTACTCGGTGTCGGCTGTGCACGCTGAACTGGAGACGTTGCGGTTTGCCGGGCAGGTCTACGAGATGGCGTGGCGGCTGCGTAACGCCCAAGTCTCCTCGGCCGAGCGGGTACGCGCCATCGGCATCGAAGCCAAGATCGGCCCGTTGGATCTCGACCGGTATGTGCTGCCTACGATGGAACAGCTCGGCTGGGCTCAGTGCGACCGGCGACCTGACGTAGGACTAGTCAGCGTGTCGGCCTTCATCCCGCCGAACACCGAGCTGTTGGTTGCGACAGATCAGCTGCTGGGCATGCTGCTTGCCACGTCGACACAGCGCGCCGCGCTGGAGATCATGCGAGCAACCTCGATCCAGCCGCTGGAGCGCCAGGCTGCTCTGCAGGCAGGCTCTAGGCATGGAGACGAGGCTGCCGAGCGGGCGTTAGGCTGCTTGATCACCGTCAACCTCGTGCGCAAGGTGCAGAACGAGGACGGCCGCGTGGTCGTCTTCAACCCGAACATCTGGATCGGTGACTTCGAGATGGTAACGGCCGCGCTGCGCACTGAGGACGCGCGCGTGCAGCGGGAGGTCGGTGCGCTGATCGAGGAGGTCATGGCCTCGCCCGGCATCCCGGAGGAGCACGTGACGAGCACCGAGCAGCGGTGGATCGACTTCGCCGTCAGCGCCGGGTTGGTCGAGCGGTCCCAGGTCGTCGCCGCCAGCGACAAGAGATTCCTTTTTACGCCACACCTGCATCGAGACCCGTTCGGTACCGACCCCCGCGACCCATCGGGCCACATCCGTCAGCTCGTCGGCAGCATGATCTACGCATCGACGTTCGCGTCCTGGAAGCTCAACAGCCCCGGCGCATTCCTGCACGTCCTCATCCGCGACGGCGAAGCTGGCCACCACGAGCGCATCGCTGAGGACTACGCGATGCTCGAAACCGCGGGAACCATCGAAGTCGTCGGCGACGGCCGCGATGCCCGAATGCGCCTGCTGCAGGCCGACGTCGCGGAGCAAGCGCTCAAGATCCTCGACACGCGCGGCAACACCACCGGCGGCGAGAACACGACCTTTGCCGGGATCGGCGAGCAACGCTCATACAACCACCTGGAACGCGAGCGCGCCCAGGTCGCCAACGCGGTCGTATTGGACGACGCCGACTCGCGGCGGTTCATGTCAGCGCTGCGCGACACGACGGCCCGGAGGAACTTCTAGTGGCGGCCACCCCGACCAACCGCACCCGCGCCGA
>JBGSWT010000405.1:0-8489 GCA_041751815.1 Pseudonocardiaceae bacterium | reverse complement strand
GCGCCGGCAACGGCGGCTACGACGTCACCGGCTATGACATCCAGATTCGTTATGACCCTGCGACCGACCGGCTGGAGGGCAACACGACGATCGCTGCCCGCGCCACCGAGAGCCTTTCCCGGTTCAACCTCGACCTGAGGCTGGCGGCTTCGGCCGTCACGGTCGACGGCTCGCCTGCCGGAATCCGTCAGGACGGTGGTGAGCTGCAGGTGACCCCGGCCCAGCCGGTGCGCGCCGGCCAGCCGATGGTCGTGCGAGTGGACTACGCCGGGGTGCCTTCGGACATCCAATACGGTGACGACCAGCCGTGGCGGCGCACCGCTGACGGCGCGATCGCGCTGGGGGAGCCCGATAGTGCCGCCTGGTGGTATCCGTCCAACGATCATCCGTCGGACAAGGCGACCGTCGCGGTGACCGCGACCGTGCCCGCTGGTGTGGAGGCGATCTCCAACGGGGCGCTGCTCGGTGGTCCGGAACCGGCGGGGTCGGGGTGGGAGAAGTGGCGCTGGCAGGCGAGCGCGCCGATGGCCAGCTATCTGGCGTTCGTGGCGATCGGGCAGTACGACATCGTCCGCCGGGACACCGCGTTCGGTCCGTACCTGGCCGCCTACGCACAGGGAATCGATCCGCAGGTTGCGGAGGCCGCGCGGGCCTCGGTGGAGCGGACGCCTGAGATCACCGAATTCCTCTCCGAGATCTTCGGCCCATACCCGTTCAGCAACCTCGGCGGCGTGGTGCCGAACGCCCCTACTCTGGGTTTTGCCCTGGAGACTCAAACTCGCCCGGTCTACTCGCCGGTGTTCTGGGGCGGAGGCGACCCGGACGTCAGGGTGGTCGTGCACGAGCTGGCCCACCAGTGGTTCGGGGACAGCGTCTCGGTACGCCAATGGCGCGACATCTGGCTCAACGAGGGCTTTGCCACCTATACCGAATGGTTGTATACGGAACGCACCGGTGGCCGCAGCGCACAGCAGACCGCGGCGCAGACCTACGCGCTCTATCCCGCCGATTCCGAGTACTGGCTGACCCCACCGGCTGATCCCGGCGCCGCGAAGGTGCTCACCGGAGCGGTGTACAGCCGCGGCGCGATGGCGCTGCAGGCACTGCGGGTGAAGGTCGGGGACGAGGACTTCTTCACTGCGCTGCGCACCTGGGCCACCGAGCGGCGTGGTGGCAACGGCTCCGTGGCCGACTTCCTGGCCGTTGTGGAGAGAGTCTCCGGCGAGGATGTCGATGACGTCGCTCAAACCTGGCTGTTCAGCCCGACCCGTCCGCCCGCTCCGCCTGACTGAGCGATCTGATCAAGCGTCTCCAAAGGACTAAGATCAGTCCTGGGGGGGGTGACTATGCGAAATCGGGCGTTGATGATCGGGCCCGGCCTGGCGGTGCTGCTGGTGCTGATCGCGATCGTGGTCTTTCCATGGCGGAGCTCGGATACGCCTCCCGCACTCGATGCGCCACCGCCTCCTGCAGTTGCTTTCCGGCCGGTCCCTGGCGCTGCGGGTATCGGGGACCCCTACTTCCCAGGCGCGGGCAACGGCGGTTACGACGTCACCGGGTACGACATCCAGATCCGGTACGACCCTCCCACCGACCGGCTCGAAGGGCATACCACGATCACCGCCCGAGCCACCCAGGACCTCTCCCAGCTCAATCTGGATCTGCGACTGCCGGCGACTGCTGTCGCGGTGGACGGGCAGCCGGCGGGTTTCCGTCAGGACGGTGACGAGCTGCAGGTGACTCCGGCGACGCCGGTGCGCGCCGGCCAGTCGATGTCAGTGCTGGTGGACTACGTCGGAGTGCCCTCGAGCATCCCCGGTGGTGGCCGGGTCGCCCAGCCGTGGGTGCGCACCGCCGACGGCGCAGTCGCAGTGGGAGAGCCCGATAGCGCCGCCTGGTGGTATCCGTCCAACGATCATCCATCGGACAAGGCGACCGTCGCGGTCACCGCGACCGTGCCCGCTGGGGTGGAGGCGATCTCCAACGGAGCACTGCTCGGTGGTCCGGAACCGGCCGGGTCGGGTTGGGAGAAGTGGCGCTGGCAGGCGAGCGCGCCGATGGCCAGCTACCTGGCGTTCGTGGCGATCGGGCAGTACGACCTTGTCCGCCGGGACACCGAGTTCGGTCCGTACCTGGCCGCCTACGCCCAGGGGCTTGATCCGCAGGTCGCGCAGGCCGCGCGGGCCTCGGTGGAGCGCACACCCGAGATCGCCAGATTCCTCTCCGGGATCTTCGGTCCTTACCCGTTCAGCAACCTCGGCGGCGTGGTGCCGGACGCTCCCGCCATGGGCTTCGCGCTGGAGAACCAGACCCGCCCGGTCTACGGGCCGGTGTTCTGGGGCGGAGGCGACCCGGACGTCATGGTGGTGGTGCACGAGCTGGCGCACCAGTGGTTCGGGGACAGCGTCTCGGTGAGCCGCTGGAGCGACATCTGGCTCAACGAGGGCTTCGCCACCTACGCCGAATGGCTCTACACCGAACGCACCGGTGGTCGCAGCGCGCAGCAGATGGCTGAACTGACCTATCAGCGCAGACCCGCGGGTACCGAGTACTGGCGAACCCGACCAGGTGATCCCGGCGCGGCTGACGTGCTCAGCGGACCTGTGTACACCCGCGGCGCGATGGCACTGCAGGCGCTGCGAGTGGAGGTCGGCGACCAGGACTTCTTCGCTGCGCTGCGGGCCTGGGCCACCGAGCGACGCGGTGGCAACGGAACGGTGCAGGACTTCCTGACCGTCCTCGAGCGAGTTTCCAACGAGGAGGTGGACGACGTCGCCCAAACCTGGCTGTTCACTCCCAGCCGCCCCTCCTCACCGCCCAGCTGAGCGTGATCTGGTTGTCCGGTCATCCGATTTGTCCACAGGTTGCGCGCGGAACTTCATCGACGTCACACCTCCGTGAGACGATCTGGAGCCATCGAGGAGGAGGGCGCTCGTGCCGGGAGTTCGTTTGGAGTGGGACGGCAAGGCCGCCGAGGTATCGCGGCTGCGCTTGCCGCTTCAGGTAGTGGAGACGGTCAATGCCTCACGTGCCGACCGTGGCACACTCTCCTTCGACCGCGATCCCGACGACGGATGGCGCAACAAGCTGATCTGGGGTGATAACCTTCACGTACTGGCCTCGCTGGCCGAAGACCTGGCTGGCCAGGTCGACCTCATCTACATTGATCCTCCGTTCGACTCGCGGCAGGACTACAAGGTCCGTATCGCCGTCGGTGACGGTGGTGATGCCGCCGACCAAGATCTGGCCAAGCTCTCGTCTGTCTTGGAGGAGAAGGCCTACCGGGACACGTGGGGCAAGGGCGTCGAGAGTTACATTCAGATGCTCTACGAGCGGCTGGTTCTGCTCCGAGAGCTACTCTCCGACCGCGGCTCGCTGTTCCTGCACCTCGCCCCCAACGTCAGCCATCTGGCTCGCGTCCTGCTGGACGAGATCTTCGGCGCGGACAACTTCCGCGCCGAGATCATTTGGAAGCGTACAACCGCTCATTCTGATACCAAAGACTTCGGAACGGTACACGACTCGGTATTGTGCGTCGCCAAGACGAAAAGACATGCTTGGAACCCTCAGTACCGTGACTACGATCCCCGTTATCTCGCTAGTAAATACCGATACGAGGACCCCGATGGCCGCATTCACAGAAGAAGCGACCTCATGGCATCGGGAACGAGACGAGGACTATCGGGATTACCCTGGCGCGGTCATGACCCCGCACCAAAGGGGATGCACTGGAAATTTTCCATCGAGAGGTTGGAGGAGCTGGACAGGGCGGGTCGAATCTACTGGCCGGAGAAGCCTGGCGGGGTTCCACAATATAAGCGGTACTTGGATGAGATGCCCGGTCAAAGCATCGGAGACCTTTGGGACGACATCAATCCCGTAAATGCCCAAGCGATAGAACGGCTCGGGTATGATACGCAGAAGCCGGAGGCGTTGCTGGAGCGCATCATCACGTCGTCCTCCGACGAGGGCTCGATCGTGTTGGACTGCTTCGTGGGCAGTGGCACTACCGCAGCGGTTGCCGAGAAGTTGAAGCGGCGTTGGGTGGCCGTTGACATCGGGCGCTTTGCGATCCATACGACGCGCAAGCGGCTGCTTGATATCCCGCAGTGCGCGCCGTTCGTGGTCGCGAACTTGGGGCGCTATGAGCGGCAGGCGTGGCAGGACGCCACCACTGGGCCGCAGGTGCAGGCGTATCTCGATTTCGTGGTTCAGCTCTACGGCGCGTCGCCGACGGCGGAGTTCCAGCACTTGCACGGCACCAAGGGACGGCGCGCGGTGCACGTTGGGGCGGTCGATGCGGCGGTGAGCTTTGGGGAGATCAAGGAGTCGTTGGACGAAGCGGCCGCGGCGGGTCACCTCGGGCTGGACGTGCTGGGCTGGGAATTCGAGATGGGCCTACACGAACTGGTGCAGGACGAGGCGCGGGTCCGCGGAGTCGATCTTCAATTGCGCCGGATTCCCCGCGAGGTGATGGACCCGCGGGCTGTGGATTCCGGCGAGGTGGTGTTTCACGAACTTGCCTACCTCGAAGTGGCCACTACCGTGTGGAAGAGGAGTCTCACCGTGACGCTCACCGCCTTCGTGCTGCCGAACCCGGACCTCGTACCAGCCTCGGTGCGCAGCAAGATCAGCGGTTGGGCGGACTACGTGGACTACTGGGCCGTCGATTTCACTTACGGCACCGGAGGTCACGGCGATACTTTCCACAACCAGTGGCAGTCCTACCGCACCCGGGCGAACCGGACGCTGGAGCGAAACACCACCCATGATTATGACCAACTCGGGAGCTATACGGTCTTGGTCAAGGTCGTGGACATCTTCGGCAACGATACCACCACGGCGGTGGAGGTATCGGTGAAGTGAACGACCCGTATGGAATACCCGCGAGCCGCCCCGAGAGCGTCGCTCCTCTTGTCGCGGGCATCCGCGAGCATGTCGGCGCGTGGCGTCGCGCTGGCTATCCCGGATCGTCGACGACGTCGCGGCGTTTGCTCGAATACTGGTTTCTCGATGAGCATCAGACGCCCGACGGCCAGCCGTTCCGGTACTTCTTCTCGCAACGTGAAGCGGCCGAGACCGTCATCTACCTCTACGAGGTCGCGCGGCAGCGAACGCTGGCTAGCATGGCGGCTCAGTTCGCATCCCGACCGGTGGCAGTAGAAGGGCAGCGGTACCCCCGGTACGTCGTCAAGGCCGCCACGGGCTCCGGCAAGACGAAGGTGATGAGCCTGTTGATCGCCTGGTCGTACTTTCACCGGTTGCGCGAGACGGAATCCGGGCTGGCGACGAATTCGCTGGTCATCGCACCCAACCTCATCGTATTCGAGCGCCTCCGCGCCGACTTCGAGCACGGCGCGATCTTCCGTGACGATCCCGTTGTGCCACCGGAATGGCGCGGCGACTTCGACCTCGCCGTCTGCTTACGTGACGAGCCCATACCGGCGGCAGCCGGCGTATTGGTGCTGAGCAACATTCAGGCGCTCTACGAGCGCCCCGCACCGAAGCTCGCCAATCCCGTCGAGGTTCTGCTCGGTGTCCCGCCGCCGCGCAACCCGGCCGCTCCCGAGCCGGTGCTCACCCGGCTGGCCCGCCGGGGCCGGGTGCTGGTAGTCAACGACGAAGCGCACCACTTGCATGACGCAATCCGGCGGGACACCAACGAACCGCTCACAATCTGGCAGACGCTGTATCGGCTACATGAGCTGGCGGACGGTGGCATCACCGCGCAGCTCGACTTTTCCGCGACTCCCCGCGGCCAAGACGGTCGGCTCTTCGACGATGTTGTGGTCGATTATCCGCTCTCGCAGGCGATCGACGATGGCATCGTCAAGCGTCCTGTCATCGGGGAGCTCGCAGGCGTGCTGGACAGCACGAGCAACGACGCCGCGGTCCGGTATCGGCAGCGGATCGGCGCTGGCGTGGCCAAGTGGAGGGAGTTCCGGGATACGCTCACTCCCGCTGGTCGCAAGCCTCTGCTGTTCGTCATGGCCGAGGACACTAAGTCCGCTGACCAGATCGCGGCTCATCTGGAAACGCTGCCCGACCTCGCTGGCCGCGTCCTGACAATCCACGTCAACATGGCTGGCCCCAACCGTGGCGACATTGCGAAAAGCGATCTAGAGAAGGCGCGCACCGCAGCGCGGGAAGTCGACCGCGACGACAACCCGTACCGCGCCATCGTCAGCGTGTTGATGCTCCGCGAGGGTTGGGATGTCCGCAACGTCAGCGTCATCGTGCCGCTGCGTCCTTATACGGCGGAGGCGAAGATCCTTCCGGAGCAGACGCTCGGCCGGGGGCTGCGCCGGATGACCCCACCCGGGTCAGGTGTGGACGAACAGCTGGTCGTCATCGAGCACGAGGCGTTTCGCCAGCTGTGGGACACCGCGCTGGACGACGAGGGTCTCCGGGTGGAGCGTCGAGCCGCGGACGAAGTGCATCCCGAAGTGTCGGTGATCGCTGTGGAGCCGGACCGCCTACGTTTCGACATCGAAATTCCTCAGCTCTCCCGGGTTCTGCACCGCACCGCTGCCGAGCTCGTTTCGCTGCGACCAGAGGACGTCCCAGCCCGCCAGGTTCCGCTCGCCGAGGAGTTGCGCAGCGAGACCGTCGACTACACGGGTCGGGACCTGCGCTCGGGAGAAATCATCGAGCGCGCCGAGTACGAATTCCCCACCGCCGACCAACCTGAGCCGGTTATCGCCTGGTTCGCCAATGAGCTTGCCCGGGAGACCCGGGTGGTCGGGCAGTTCGCGCTGCTGGCCGCCCTGGTGAAGGGGTACCTCGAACGTCGCGCCTTCGGTGGCCCGGTCGACGTCGGGGATCCGCTGGTGCTCCAGGCGCTTCGCGAGCCGGCGGCCAGGGAAACGGTCCTGCAAGTACTCGCCCACGTGATCAACGATCGGACGCTGGCTGCCGGAACCGCCGCCGCGGAACCCAAGCCCTTGTTGCTGTCCTGGACGAGGCCGTTCCTCTGGAGCCGGCAGACCGCCACCGTCGAGAAGTCCGTGTTCTCGGCTCAGCCCTGCGACAGCGGCTTGGAGGTGCAGTTCTGCGGGTTCCTCGACCGCTGCGACGACGTCGCCGCCTTCGCCAAGCTCGCCCGCGAAGTGCGCTTCTCGCTGGAGTACCGGAGAGACGGGGGACATCTCGCCTATTACTACCCCGACTTCGCGGTCCGCTTGACTGGCGGAAGCTGCATGATCGTCGAGACCAAGGGATTGGTGGACCTCGACGTCCCGCGCAAGGATTCCCGGGCCGTGCTGTGGGCCAGCGACGCGAGCGCGACGAGCGGAGTGCGCTGGTCCTACCTACGCGTCGACGAGGATCTTTTCGACCGTCACGCGGCAGAGCTGCGGACCGTACATCAGCTCGTCGACCTCGTGTTCAAGGCGCGGCGCCAGGACTACCTGCAGTCCCTCCCGGTCCCTCGACGCCGCACGCCGGAGGAGATCATCGCGTTAATGGACGAGATCAGCGAACAGATGGAGGGCGTCACCGGGATTGACGAGGCGCTGTCCCGCTTCCGGGACGATCCCCGTGGCTGATCGCTTTGTCGTCGATACCTGCGTCTTTCTCCGGTGGTATGTCCCCCAGATCGGCTTCGAGCACGCCCGCGAGGTGCTACAGGACTTCCTGAGCGGTGCCATCGCGCTGGAGACGGTGGACAGCACGCGCTTCGAGCTCGGCCAGTTGCTGCGAACCATGGGTCTGCTCAAGGGCCGCCTCACCGCCGCGCAGTACCGGGACGCAGTGCGGTCGATTGACGATCTCGGCATCACCATCCACGGCACCGATGCGGACGCCTTGGAGCGTGCTGGCGAGCTTGCAAAGCGGTACATGCTGAGCTTCTTCGACGCGGTGCTGGTGGACCGTGCGCTGCAGCGCGGGATACCGCTGCTCACCAGCGACCGCAAGCTCGCCAACGCGGTCGGCACCGTCGCCCCGGTCGAGATCCTACGGGGAATCCCGTGACGGCCGTCGACATCTGGCTATCCACCCTGGGCGCAATCGAGGAGCGTGCCCGGTTGATCGGCGACGGCTTCGGCGTGGAGGTTGCTCTTGTGTGGCCGCTGGTCGGCGGATCCGTTGGCCAGGAGATCATCGTGGGTGCGGGCAACCGTGACCGCGTCAACGTCCGTCCCGACCGCGTGTTCCAACACGCTGTCCGGCTCGATGCGGAGGGCATCGTGTTCAGTCACAACCATCTCGCGGACACTGGACCGAGCGCGGCCGACCGCGCCGTCACCAGGCGGCTCGTCGCAGCGGGCCACCTCCTCGGCATACCGCTGCTCGCCAGTCTCGTCGTCGAGCCCAGCGTCACTCATGACCTGGTCAGCGACCGCACCTGGTGCTGCTAACCGACCGGCACTGCCACTCACGAGACTTCAGTCCACACCTTCCAGGGCGTCGCGGATCGGGACCAGCTTGGCCGCGGCCTCCGCGACCTCGGAGTCGGGGTCTGAGCCGGCCACGATCCCGCAGCCGGC
>JBGSWT010000404.1:0-15721 GCA_041751815.1 Pseudonocardiaceae bacterium | reverse complement strand
GCCGGCCTGCCCGAGCCGGGGAACTACGCCGACATCACCGCGGCGGCACGCGCGCTGCACACCGGCGGCGTCGCCGGGTTTGTTGGATCGACAACACCAGGTGACAGCTTCACGCAACAGACCTTCGAGCACGTGGCGCTGGCCAACGGCTGCGAACTCGTCATCGCCAGCGGCGAGATCAGCCTGGATAGCCCGTCGTGCGTCGCCAGCTTCGCCTTCTACGACAACCTGATCCGCAACTACTCGGTGGTGGGTGCGCAGGACTCGGACACGACCAGGGCCACCTACTTCGCGGGGAAGGCCGCGATGATGATGTGGTCGTCATTCATCCTCGACGAGCTCGCCGGGCTGCGCGCCGACGCCGCGCCCAGCTGCCCTCAGTGCGTGGCCGACCCTCGGTTTCTGGTCGACAACACCGGCGTCGTCACCGCGATATCCGGGCCAGACGGCATGGCCCCGGCGCAGTTCGGCGAGGTGGTGTCGTGGGCCGTGCTCGCCGACGCGTCCACCGAACCAGCGCGCCGGTTCGTCGAGTACATGATGAGCGATGGCTACCTCGACTGGCTCAGCTTTGCCCCGGAGGGAAAGTTCCCGACCCGTTCCGGTACCCAGGCGAACCCTTCCGAGTACGTGGACGCCTGGCGCACCCTGCCGGCGGGCGTGGACACCAAGGAGCCGCTGACCAACTTCTACCCGCCCGACGAGCTCGACGCGCTGGCCACCAGCGTGGACAGGTTCAGCCGCTGGGGCATCACCCGGGGCCAGGCAGGGCTGATCGGCGCGATTGCCGGTGAGTTGCCGGTGCCCCAGGCGATCAGCGCCATGACCAGTGGTGAGGTGGAGCCGTCGGAGGCCGCGGAGCAGGCCGCCGATGCCGTCTCGGAGATCCAGGACTCCTTGCGGTGAGGCCGCGATGACGAGATTCATCCCGACCCGGCCCGCTGGACGTTCGCCGACTGGGCCATCGTCGACTGGGCCATCGCCACGGGTCCGGACGCTGGCCCAGCGTGAGGCCCGCGCGGGGCGGACGCTGCTCGCGCCGACACTCGTCGTCATCGTGCTCGTGATCGTGGTTCCGATCGCGTGGACGATCGTGCTGGCCTTTCAGGATCTCCGCTTGATCGATATTCGGCGCCGAGGGCTGATGGGCGACTTCACTCTGGACAACCTCACCGGTGTGTTCAGCTCGCCCGGGTTCTACAACGCGCTGACCACCACCCTGCTGTACTCCGTGGTCGGCACGGCCACCTCGATCGGCCTCGGGCTGGTGGCGGCGCTGGCGTTGCGCGGATGGTTCCGGGGGCGCGCGGTGGTGCGGGGGTTCATGCTGCTGCCTTTTGTCGCTCCGGTAGTGGCGGTGACATTCGTCTGGCAGACCATGCTGAACCCGCAGTTCGGCATCATCAACGAGATCGGCACCTCGGTGTTCGGCTGGACGAACCCGATCGCGTTCCTGACCCAGCGCTCGACCGAGGTGTCCATCTTGGGGCTGGAGTTCGACGTTCCGGTAGCGCTGCTGACCGTCATGGCGTTCCAGGCGTGGCGGTACTTCCCGTTCGCGTTCCTGTTCATCACCGCGCGCATGACGGCTATCCCGGCGGAGCTGGAGGAGGCCGCGCGGATAGACGGCGCGACGCCGACGCAGCGGTTCCGATACGTGATCTGGCCACAGCTGCTGCCGGTGATCGCGCTGCTCACGGTGCTGCGATTCATCTTCACGTTCAACGAGTTCGACGACATCTACCTGCTGACCGGTGGTGGAGCCGGCACCCAGGTGGTCAGCGTACGGATCTACGACCTGCTCACCGCGCGTGGCGACATCGGGGCGGCGTCGGCGCAGGCATTAGTGCTGTCGCTCGTGCTCGTCATACTGCTGGGAATCTACTTCCGGTTCTTCGGCCGCCACCTGCAGGATGCGTGATGGCCCAGACCCACCAGTCCCGATGCCGCTGGAACCGCGACGCCGTGGAGACCCGCGTGTTCGGGGTGCTGCGCTGGCTGGTGATCGCCGTGCTGGTGCTGGTGACCGCGTTTCCCCTCTACTACATGGTCATGCTGTCGCTGCGCAGTCTGGATCAGGTGGTGCTGCGGCCGGGGGTGCTGTGGCCCGCCGAGTTCGATGTGTCCACCTACGTCTCCGTGCTGACCTCGGTGGCCGACGGCGGCCAAGGCTTCCTGGTGTTCCTGCGCAACAGCTTCGTGATCGCCGTGCTCACCGTCGCGGCGACGCTGCTCGCGGCGATCCCCGGCGCCTACGCGATCAGCCGGCTGCGGTTCGCCGGCCGCCGGCAGGTCAGCGCGCTGTTCCTGGCCGTCTACCTTTTTCCGGCCATCCTCCTGGCGGTACCGCTGTTCGTCTTCTTCGCTCGTATCGGGCTGCGCGGGTCGCTGGTGGGGCTACTGATCGTCTACGTCGCGCAGACCGTGCCGATCTCGATCTACATGTTGCGCAACTATTTCGAGACCGTGCCGGTGTCGCTGGAGGAGTCCGCGGCGATTGACGGCTGCTCGCGGTTCCAGATCATCCGCTGGATCAGTATGCCGCTGGCGCTGCCCGCACTGATGTCCACCGCGCTGTATGTCTTCATGATTGCATGGAATGAGTTCCTGTTCGCCCTGCTGTTTCTCGCCGAGGACCGAGACCGCTGGACGGTATCGCTCGGGCTCTCCCAGCTCGCCGGCAGCATTGAAATCCCCACGACTGTGCTGATGGCCGGCTCGGTCCTGCTGACGCTACCGATTATCGGGATCTTCTTCCTCGCCGAGCGGATGCTTGTCGAGGGCCTGACGAGCGGGGCCGAGAAGGGATGAGCCCGATCGCTCCACTGCAGAGGAAACCATTATGAGCACTGTTTCCTATGATGGCGTGTCCCGGACCTACCCAGGCAACGATCGGCCCGCCGTTGACCGCCTCGATCTCCAGATCGACGACGGGGAATGCGTCGTGCTGGTCGGACCGTCCGGCTGCGGCAAATCGACATCGCTGCGCATGCTTGCCGGACTTGAGGACGTCGACGCCGGAACGATCACGATCGGTGATCGCGATGTCACTCACCTCGCCCCGAAGGACCGCGACATTGCGATGGTTTTTCAGAACTACGCCCTCTACCCCCACATGTCGGTGGCAGACAACATTGGCTTCGCGCTCAAGGTCGCCGGTGTCGGCAAGGCCGAGCGGATGCGCCGGGTGCGCGAGGCCGCGACGATGCTGGACTTGCAGGAACTCCTGGACCGCAAACCCAGGGCGCTGTCCGGAGGACAACGGCAACGAGTGGCGATGGGCCGCGCAATCGTACGGGAACCACAGGTATTCCTGATGGACGAGCCGCTGTCCAATCTGGATGCCAAACTGCGCGTCTCGACCCGCAGCCAGATCGCCGCGCTGCAACGCCGGCTGGGCATCACCACCATCTACGTCACCCACGACCAGGTCGAAGCGATGACCATGGGAGACCGGGTGGCGGTGCTCAACGGCGGTGTCCTGCAGCAGGTAGACATCCCTCGCCAGCTATACGACAAGCCGGCCAATGTGTTCGTCGCGGGCTTCGTCGGCTCTCCGGCGATGAATCTCATCAGGGTCCCCGTGGTGCCCGACGGTGTGCGCTTAGGCGACCACGTTGTCCCACTGGACCGCGCAACATTCGCGCGGATCGACCACAACCCCGAGGTCATCCTCGGCATACGTCCGGAATCCTGCCGCACAACACCGCAAGACGGTCCTGAGCTCCACGTTCGTGTCGAGCTAGTCGAAGAACTCGGCGCGGATGCATACCTCTACGGCACAGCTGCCCTGGGATCGGATCGTCACACGGACATCGTCGCCCGCATCGACCCCCGGTGTGCGCCGGTCACGAATGCCATGGTGCGGCTGACGGTGGACAGCACACAGGTACACGTGTTCTCCGCAAGCAGCGGCCAACGGTTGTCAAGCTGATCCTGTAGCGCTCGAATATTGGATCGGCGCTCGAGTACTGCAACGGCAGTTCGAGCGCTGGCGCTCGGAGAACCACCCTTGATCGTCGTTTGGGAAGAAGCAACCGTGTTCTGCGCGGCTGATTCTTCCCAAACGACGATCAAGGTACGAATTGACGATCCCGCTGCCTGCGGGGCACCTCTATGACAGCTCTGCGCTGTTGGGTCGGTTGGGTCGCCTGGATCGCGCGGTGCGGCTCGGCATCCAGCCTCAGTTCCGGGTCACGCTGGCAGCGAACTGGCCAGCACCCGGGTGCCGCCGTGCACGATGATCGGGAACGGCCCGGCACCGACGACGCTGCCGCCGCCCGTGTCTAGGTAATCGCTGATCACCTGGGCCAGCACGGTCCAGGTGCGGGATCCGGTGAGCACGGTGCGTAATGTTTCTTCCATGTTCGGTATGGACATCACGTCGGACACCACATCATCAGGCGTGTTCCTCGGCCAAGACCGCCGGCCGCGGCTGATCTGGCGGATTCTGCTGGCCTGGCTGGGGTTCTTCGGTTGCGTGTTGCTCATCGGCATGACCGTCCAGGCAGCGACCGCCCGGCTGTCCCCGGTGATCTCGCACGCGGCCGCCGGTTTGGGCATCACGGCCAGCGCGCTTGGCCTGGTGTTGCTGCTGCGGCGGCACGTCGACCGGCGGCCGTGGTCCGGCATCGGCCTCATCCTGGACCGCGCAGCGATCCCGCGCCTGCTGTTCGGCATCGTGCTAGCGGCCATTGTCACCACCGTCGCCGCCGCAGTCACCGTACAACTCGGGCTCGCCGACTGGGGCGCGTCGGCCGACACAACGAAAAGATTGACCGAGCACGGACTTGCGATCACCATCACCATCATCGCCATCTCCACCCTCTTGGTGCAGGGATTCCCGGAGGAATTGGTGTTCCGCGGCTACATATTTCGCAACCTTGGCGAGACGCTGCCACTGTGGGCCACAGTGGCCAGCAGTTCTCTGATCTTCGGGTCGATGCACGTGTTGTCAAACAACGACGCCACCACCTTCGGCGAACGCCTGCTCTATGCGGTAACAGCGACCGGGTTCGGGCTGATGCTCGCGGCCTGCCGGACGGTCAGCAACACGCTCTGGCTTGGCATCGGCTTCCACGGCGGATACGACGCCTTCAACGGCCGCTTCATCACGGTCCACCAGGACGCCTTCATCCCGGCGTGGCTGATCGTGCTTGGAGTCTTGATCGCCGGAGCGGCGCTCACCATCGCAGTCCGGCAGTGGCGCGCCCCACTGGACTGGCGCGCGGTCCCCGGCGACGCCTGATGCTGTTGTACGACATTCCATCAGTGGTTTCTAGAACACAGGCCGATGCTGGCAGTGCGGGCACCAGTAGAGCTTCCGCGCCGCATGCACGGCGGTAGCTACCGCCGTGCCGCACACCAGGCAGGGCGCCCCCGCACGGCGGTAGACATAGACCTCGCCACCGTGCCGGTCCTGGCGCGGGGCACGACCGGTGCGCACCGGATCGTGCTCTGGCCGCACGGTATCGATCCGGCCACATCGATCCGGCCACGGCGCACCCCATCGTTCATCAGCTCAACGAGGTCTGACCACAGCGCCGCCCACTGATCAGCCCGCAGCTGGCAACCTGGCTGCAGCGGATCCAGCTGATGCCGGAACAGCACCTCAGCGCGGTAGACATTGCCGACGCCGATCAATACTGAATTAGTACACACTACTGACGTGCGAGAACACCACAAACGTTGACCTAAGCAGACCCCTTACCCCTACGTCTGGGCGCCCAACCTGGGCCACCCCCTACTCGTGGCACCAACCAAGCGATCGACACACCAGTTTCCGATCGCGCTCCTCACCCGATCCCTGCACGACACGCTGGACCGTGTCACCGAAACCGTCGGTGCCACCGGTCATGATGAGACCGTCGATGCAGCCTGATGATCACCGGGCCGCCACCGATGTTCCACGGATCTCGGACATGCTTCGGTGTTGTGAGGTACCTGGTTGCTATTTGTGACCAGCGGTCTGGTCACACGCGCGTCGTCGGAGGTGTCGCGCTGCGGGTTACACAGGCTCTGGCGGTGGTCTACGGGCATTGCCGGTGGTGGGCACCGCTGGCGAATGGGCCGAGCAGCTCGTGGTGGATTTGCCTCCAGATCACGCACGGCCAGGGCCGGCGGCGCCACAGGCGGTGCCATGTGAAGCGGCAGTGAGGGCATCGGCCGGTGGGGGTGGGGGGCTGGTGGTGCACCAGGACGAACCGCAGCGCGGCAATAGCGCCGGGGTGGTGACCCGCCCGCTCTAAGTCGGTGAGCGTGTCCCATACCGAGGCGACCAACTTCCGGGCGTGGGGTCGGCCGGCCAGCCAGGCCAGGGTCTGAGTGGACAGTTGCAGCGTCACGGCGAACCACACCCGGGTCTGGTGGAGGATTCGTCCTGAATGGAGGAGCAGAGATGGCCCGGTGTTTAGGAGGCACCCTTGTGGGGTGGGTGAGCGCGTGATGGCGCTGGTGTTGGAAGACCCGTCGGATCATGGGGTGTAGCCACGAACCGGGACGGGGCCTTGCTGATCCGTGTGCGCTCATGATCGCAAGGTATGCCTCCGTGGGCAAGGAACTGTCGTCAACGTCGGCGCTGGATCGGGCGGGACACACCTAGCGTGACCGCGTGGTCATGTAGACGCCGCCCGCATGATCGGCCGTTGGGGATCCGTGCTGGTCGATCACCGACTGCGGAACCGACGCTGGTGAGCATCGTGATCGCTGCCCGTCAGAGGTGATTATGTGCGGTCGAACGCGTGCTGGGGCGGGCGCTGCGGCGTGCACCGATGGTCGGCTCGACTGCAGGAATCCCCGAGGCTTGCGTTCACCCGAGCGGGCAGACCCATCCGGATCCCAGGCGTGAGGCCTGGAGCTGTCCGTTATAGTTCTGCTGCTCATGGTGTCATCCGGAGGCCAGTGTCGATCCGCGACCGTAGCGGCCGCCGGCTCAGGGGCTAAAGAGATCAGGCCGATACACCGGGCCAAGACCCCAGTCGAGGAGTGCGTGAGGTGATCCGATGCCGTTGACCCCCGCCGACGTTCACAACGTCGCGTTCAGTAAGCCGCCGATCGGTAAGCGGGGCTACAACGAGGACGAGGTGGACGCCTTCCTCGACCTTATCGAGGCCGAGCTGGTTCGGTTGATTGAAGAGAACACCGATCTCCGCGACCAGGTCGAGCAGCTCGATGAGCAGCTGCGCGCCGCGCCGGTCGACACCGGGTCTGGCCTTCGCGCGGTGGAGTCGCCTGGGCCGGTGATCACCCCGGTGCCGCCGCCGATGACAGAACAGGCCTCGCCAGGTGGTGATCACAACGTCCACGCCGCCAAGGTGCTGGGGCTGGCCCAGGAGATGGCGGAGCGGTTGACTGGCGAGGCCAAGGCCGACGCGGACGCCATGGTGGGCCAGGCCCACACCAAGTCCGAGCAGGCGCTCTGCGATGCCAGGGCCAAGGCCGACGGAATGGTCAACGAGGCCAGGACCCGGGCCGAGACCATGCTCAACGACGCCCGTACCAAAGCCGAGACTGTGCAGCGGCAGTCCCGGGACAAGGCGACGTCGCTGGAGCGTGATGCGGCGCGCAAGCACACCGAAATCCTCGCTGGGCTCAGCCAGGAGAAGGTGATCCTGGAGAAGAAGATCGACGAACTGCGCACGTTCGAGCGCGACTACCGCACCCGCTTGAAGACCTACCTGGCCGCACAGCTGCGAGATCTGGACGGGCATGGACTCGCCGCACCAGTAGACCCGGTGCGCAACCGACAGGACTTGGTGACCTCCGGGTTCGGTGCGCATGCCGAAGTGGGGTCTCGGTAACCACGGGGCCGGCCGGTGTGGGCCAGCCGCTTAATGCATCAGTGCCGGCTGGACTATGCAGCGCACCTGCTATCCAACAGCGACCAACCGCTCTGCGACGGTGTATCCGCGTGGCCAGCGGCGAGCCATCTGTTGAAGCTGTGCCGAGCCGCCTTCCTTGCGAGCTCAGCGTGGTGCCACTGCATGTCCGCACGATCGCGCAGGCGGTGCCGTCGCTGTGTGCCCGATGGGGCCGTCGGAATCGTCATGGTGCCTGCCTGTGACCCTGCCGGTGCGGGCGGTTAATGGGTCGGATGTCAGCTGGGCTGGGTGCGGGCGTGTGGCAGCAGCACTACCCGCACCCGGGTGGCTGGTGGAGGGCCATGGGCGGTCGCCGCCGGTTGCAGTGGCGTGGTGATCAGTGCGGGAACTCGGGCGCAGTGTCCGGCATCGACTGGCCGCTCCCTATGCTCGCGGGAATCGGTGAAAGCGGCGGGTGCCAGCTGAACAGGCAGGAAGATAGGCGGTGGCGCCGCCGAGGCCTCCCCTCCAGGGGCAGCGCCACCGCCGGGACCGGGCGTTGTACTCCTCCCCCGAGCCCCCGCTCCGGGGTCTGGCTGCCGGCCGCTGGATCCGGTCGGATCGTGGCCCACCGGAATATATGCAGACCAACCCACGAATGTCCGCCACACCGGGCGGAACGCCCGGGGCCAGCGCGGTGACATCGAAGGGACACCCACGCGAGGCGCGACGTCAGACGATCTAGACGCTTCCGCATCGCGCCTGAAGATCAACACAGGGCCACTCGGGCACAAGAATTGCGCAGCGCAACCTCGCCACTACCCACTACTACGGCATCCACACAGTTGCCGAGCTGACCGCTGGGCTTGCGCTTGCGCCACGTGACCTCGCCAAGACCTACGACCGACATGACAGTACGAACTGCCTGCAACATAGGGGGCGCCTTCCCCAGCGGATGCCCTACACGTGCATGAGGAGGGTACATTAGCGTGAGCACATGCAAGTGTCAATGCACGTGCATACGTTCGAAGCCCTGTCGAGCGGTCAGACTGGGGTTGGATGGAGCCTGGCTGCAGCAACGCAACGGTGAGGCCGACCGGCGGTCGCCACCCTGGTCAGCGCCCTACCGCCGACGAACACGACCCTGTGCTCGTCTCAGAACCCACAGGATGAGACCGCGTATCGCACTTCGTCGCGGCTATCCAATGCTGCGGCCTTCACGCAGTTGCCGAGCTGACCGCTGTACTGCTGTCCGCCCGTCACCCCGACAAGAGCAGGGGGGGCACATCCTGCGGCGAACGGCTGCGACAGAGAACCATCGCCCCCCGATCGGGTGCATTTGCTCGCCAGGGAAAAGGACGTAGCGCAGTGTCACTGCACGCGTTTATGCACGTGCATGTGCTGTGAACGCCACCGAGCGCACCGGTCGACCCCTCGACACTCGCCCGCTCTCGGTCGAGCATGAATTGGGACTTCCGCAACCGGATCATTACCCTCCGCCACTATGACCACACCCACATTGACCATACCAACCACATCGATCACATCAACACCACCGACTGACCGTGGTGTAGGCACCCCGCAACACTGTGGTGCGAGGCTAAGCCACATCAACAGCTTGGCTGAAGACGACGAGTGGCACTGTCAACTGCCTGTGGCTCACGACGACCTCTGTCGAGCTCCCGACGGGACGACGTGGTGAATCCCAGTCTCGTTCCCGGCATCACGCGGACCTTGACCTACCAGGTACACCCCCGAGACCTAGTCACCACCCTGTTTCCCGGCTCGCCGGAGTTCGCCCGAAAACCCGCCGTGCTGGCCACCGGCATCTTGATAGCGCTGTGCGAATGGCCCGCGATGGACGCCCTGCGCCAAGTCATCGGTGACGACGAGGACAGCCTGGGCACCGGTGTTAGCCTCTCCCATCAAGCGCCGGTATGCGCCGGGACACAGCTGACCGTCACCGCGCGATGCACCAGCGTCACCGGCCGGGTCAGCCGCTGGGACGTCCGCGCCCACGACGGGACGCGAACCGTAGCGTGCGGATGGGTCCAGTTCGCGGTCGTGCGCACAGCGGCATTCCTGCAGCGACACAGCATCAAGCCAGCCAGCGTTCCGGCGCTCCATAACTTGAGGCACCCACCGAAACAGAACTACGCCCCGGACGACCGCGACCGAGTGATCGCCCGCGGTACCAAGAGACTCCGCCCGATGGTCGGGAGCCAATAAGACACAACCCACAGTTCACGGCATCGCCGTGCACATCCGGGGGCACAGTTGCATTGAGGCGAAGAGCATCGTCGCCGTGCACCAAGGTCGGGAGGCAGGCCCCTCGCACACCTTGAAACCAACAACCGGACATCCGAAAGCCTGCCGCGAAGCTCCTGGACGGCCATATGGGCCAAGTCCGGTGAGCCGATCGCTTACGGCAACAGTGTCCAGTGCCCTTTCGCACGGACCTGACTCGCGTGATCCATACACTCACCTCCGAGCTGTACCGGCGGCTCCTAGATGAGCCCACCCGGTAGCACGGTCTCAGCGTTCTCGACAGCGAGCCTGGGCCGGTCCGGCCTCGCGAGACAAAACGAGTTATTGTGGTTGTCTTGTCATCGGTGGGTTGGTTATTGTTCGTTGTCAGGCTGGGTAGAGCTAGGACTGGGACGCCTCGGTTGTGCAGGCGATGGTCGAGTCCCCGGGGCGGCGTCTGGCCGTGCTTTTTGGGTCCGTTTTTCCTTACTCGCTTTTTCCTTAGTCGTTTTTTCCTTACTCGCTGGTCCTGGGTTGTCCGGTCGTGCTCGCTGCGGGTTACCGGGCTGCTGTGCTTGGGATCCACGGTGGTGGTCAGCCTTGGGTGGCCGGTCCCCATCGGTGGGGACCTTACGGATCGTGTCATCGCAGTCACACGGTTCGGTATTGGTCGTCTGCGACTCTGTGTTCGCTGTGTGCGAGTTGGTAGTGACGGTCCGCGATCTCACTTCGTCGGTGGTTACCGTTGAGGATGGCGGTGGCACGACCGGCCCGTGATCCGACGCAGGTGGCGTCTGAGTAGGGGGAGCTGACACCAGGCGATGGGCCGCCGGCACGGGCTGTTGGTGCGCGGCTACCGGAGAGAGGTCTGGGGAGGATGCCTCGGCCGGTGTCTGCCCGGCAGGCCCCACCAATGCATCGATGGGAGGAACGGTTGCTGGATGCCCCTCACTGATCACGGGCGTCACGGGAGCCGGTAGCTGATCCGGGGTTAGCCCGACAACCGGTGACTCGGTGGACAACGAGGTCGTGAACACGGTTACCCCGGTTAACACCAGCACCAGCGCGGCGCTGGCCACCAGAGCAATCACCGTCCCCGGCATGTCGAACATCAGTCCGTCGCCTCGACCGACCCACCGCCGCGCGCCCGAGGTAGACGCCGACTGCGGCGCCGGGGCAGATACCTGCTCGCCACCCTGTTGTGGCCCGTCAACGGGCGCGACCGGCTCGACGGTGAGAGCAGCTGGGCGCGGCGTCGAGCCGGTGACGGCTGGAAAAGATCCCCGGCTGGACGTGTGCGGATCGAGGGGTTCGGCCAGTTCACACCCTCGCTGATTGCTGCGGACCGCGCAGACCCCTGCCTTGCGGGGCCGGGGCCAGCAGGTGACTGGTGCGGATTCACGGCTGCCATAACCTCCTTGCGGTTCACCGAGCACAGAGAGACACCTGGCACTTGGCGCCCGTTCGCTACTGTCTGTGTTCGGCCGATTACGCGCTTCACACGCAGATCGCTCCGCCTGCCCGTACCGTTACCAACCGCCGTGATCAAGGGCCACTGGGCTTTGCCCGGCCGCGTAGCCGCACCTACCGCGTCACCGTGTAGCGGTCACGCACGACAACGGCCGCCGAGCGGTCACTGCCATGGAGTCATACCCTCAAAAGATCATCCATGATCTTCCTGGCATCAGCCACGCTGGCTGATCCTGTCCACCGGCATCCAACTGACGTTGTTGCGTGGTGGGCAGGGGTGGGCAGGGTTGGGCGCGGAAGTCCCCGTGCACGCCCACTACTTCAAGAGGCTACCCACGGTGGCTGCCGAAGCGACGTGTTGCCACGCCGCCAAGCAGGCTGTGCGAGCTGTACTGCAGCTTGCGGATCACCGCAATGTACTCATCTGCCGCGATTCGCGTGGTCGAAATATTCCGCTGACCCATCCTGATCCGCAGCACAAGTAGAGGCCGAAGGCGGAGCGCTGGGCAGGGCGGCGACGTGCCGTTAGCTGAGCTCAGTCGACGTCGGGTGCCTGAACGAGGACCCGCTGGCTGATGTCAACGTCGGAGCGGGCCAGCACGTCGAGTTTTCAGCCCTCATCGAGGCCAGCCAGGTCAACGGAGACGCTTCCCTGGTTCACCGCCGCAGCAATGGACTGGGCCGCGGCGATGGCTGCGTAGAACTTCGCAGCGAAGACGGACGCGGCCAGGTCACTTATCGACGAGGCCGTCGCCACCACCACGGCGGTCGACTCCAGGAGTACCTCTGCACCGTCGAGGGTGTCGCAGCCGTTGAGCACGATCAGCACCGGGGCGATGTCGGTCGCGCCCAGAGCGCGGGCGAGGAGGTCGTATGGCACGTCTTGGCCCTCGGGTGCTTCCACGCTGCCGTTGTCGAACAGGAGCGCGGCGTCACCGGCGTGACCAGAGAAGTGCACGACGTGGGGCCGCAGGTCGTTGAGACCGGCGATCAAGTCGTCTGAGGTGGCTGCGGGACGGTAGTCGATCGTGATGACGTCCCGATGCAGCGCGCGGCGGACTTGGTCCTGGACACCACGGAGCTCTGCATCGGTCCGCAGATTCTGCTCGGGATTGGCGGTGAGGTACAGCACGCGCAGCTGCTCAGATTTGGGCGCGGGCACCGTGCGAAGCTCATGCACATAGCGCACGATGGGGCTCGACAGGCGAGCCATCTCGCGGGCGTGGGCCTTTTCAGACTGGTGCCGGCGGGCGTCTGCCTGGTCGGCGGCCCGAGATCCGGCCTTGCGCTATTCTCCGCGCGTCGAGCCGACGCCTGTGCCTCCCGGTCGAGGTTGGTTTGAGCGGTCGCGAGATCCCTGGCGCGGCGCCCCAACCTGGTCGGAGTCGTTGCGCTTGCCATCCTCTGCGACGGCTTTGCGCTCGGCGCTGTCGGCGTTGCGCCGATGCGCGCGGGCCATCGACTCGCTGGCCCGAGGGGTGATCTTGGCGAGTTCCCTGGCCGCGCCGACGCGGTGCTTGGCTGCCGCGGACCGCGCCTTGGCCATAACCTTCTCCTCGGTCCCCTGTTGCTTCTTGATGGTCGCGATCTTGTCGCGGTACTGCTTCTCGGACATGGCCCTCCTCAGGCGGCAACTACATCATGCACGGAGGGGTCTGACGTGAGACGGCCCATGCCGTCACTTCTCAAAGCGCACTCTCATGCCGCTGACCGCGAAAGCGTACTGATCCACACCCAACCGTGCGCAGCCGCCATTGCGCCTCGGAGCTTCGGTTTACCACTACATCCAATCCGAATTCGGGACGACGATGACCACCAAGAAGTTCTGGGAATTGGGAAGGACTCGACTGGGTGACGGCGAAGCCAACAATGCCGATTACAGCAATGCTGACTACGCGAGCGGTGGTTACGGCGGTGGGGCCTGGGGCAATGCCCCTAACTTAAGGTAAGTTTTCGCAGGTCAGAGGCGGTTTTGAGGATATCGGGACCAGAGGCTGTGCGCCTGCCGTGGCGCGCTTCGCGCAAGCGCTACCTGGGGCTTTGCAAAGGAGGGTCGACTCATGCTGTGGACCTGGGGCGCCATCGTACCTGCTTGGCGCTTGCACACCCAGCCTGAGCTGGGCAAACGCTTAAGTTAGCGGCATTGGGGCCTGGGGTGGCGGCGATATTGAGGACCACCGACTTCTAAACCACCGGCCGCCGCTGGCAGCGAGGACACCAATAGAGATTGCGCCCGGCGTGCCGCGCGGTGACGACGTCGGTAGCACACACCAAGCACGGCGCACCGGCCCGGCGGTAGACATAGACCTCGCCGCCATGCCGATCCTGACGCGGAGGTCGTCCCATCACAACCGGGTCATGCTCCGGACGGACCGTATCGATCCGGCCACGACGCACCCCATCGTGCATCAACTCGACGAGATCTGACCACAATACCGACCACTGATTTTCGCGAAGCTCACACCCGGGCTGCAGTGGATCCAGCCGGTGGCGGAACAACAGCTCAGCCCGATAGATATTGCCGATTCCCGAGATAACCGCCTGATCCATCAACAACGTGGCCAGCGGCGCCCGGGACCGACAGATGCGGACCCAGCCCCGGTCCGGGTCAGCGTCGCGGCGCAGCGGATCCGGCCCCAGCCGGGCGCGCACCGCGTCCACCTCGGTTTCCGTGAGCAGTTCACAGGCCGCCGGCCCGCGCAGATCTGTCCAATGCGTCAAGCCGACCAACCGCATGCGCACCTGCCCCTGCGGCGGCTGCACAGGCAACGTCGCGTCGGTGAAGGAACCGTAAAGACCAAGGTGCACATGCACCACCAAATCAGGGCTGTACACGTGGAACAGGTGCTTGCCGTGTGCTTCGGCACGCTGCAACACCCGCCCGTCGAGCTTCGCAGCGGCCCCCGCGAAGCGACCCTGCGGGCTAGACACCGCAACTGGCGACCCTCCGTAACACCGCTGGTGCACACCTGCCAATCGGTGTGTCGTGTGACCCTCCGGCATCGGAGAGTCAGCCCGCAGAGATCGGCGGTGCGTCCCCGGCAGCCTCGAAATCCGCGATCAGCCGGATCCGGCGGGCGTGCCGCTCGCCGCCGGAAAACGGCGTCGCGAGAAACGCCTCCACGATCTCTGCGGCCCCCGCGGGCCCGTGCATCCGGGCACCGACCCCGACCACCTGAGCGTCGTCGTGCTCCCGTGCGAGCCGGGCGGGCTCGGTGCTCCACGCCAGCGCCGCGCGACAACCCGCGACCTTGTTAGCGGAAATCTGCTCACCGTTGCCCAACCCGCCGAGCACCCCCCCGATGCGGCCCCGGACCGGCCACTACCCGGCGGGCGGTCTCGATGCAAGACGGTGAGTAGTCATCGCCAACATCGAAGACGTCAGGCCTGACGTCCACCACATCATGCCCGAGACTACTCAAGTGCCTCACCACAAAGCCCTCAAGCTCAAACCCAGCATGATCTCGAACCGAGATAGACGCGCACGGTGTGCAACAGTGCCACACCATCGCATCCGCTCCGGCCCGATCCCTATACGTCTCCATGTCAGGAGGGGTGACGGGCGACCCGGCGCTAAGCACCGTTACACATTTCCAACGCCGATCAATGCTGCATCAGTACATGGTACCTGACGTGCTTCATTGGGTGATGATCACACCTGACACCGTGCAGACGATCGTTCCCGAGGAGCCCGATCCCGGCGACGACAAGCTGCACCCACAGCGGCGTCGTGTTCACGGCCGACGACCCCATGGGCGGGATCAGGCGGACCACCGAGCGGTCACACTGCGCATCGCTGCCACCCGATAGGTGATGGCCCACGTCGGACGATCGGTCGCCGCGGCGACCGCGAGAGGAGGCTGCACCCATGGGCGTGAGAGCTGAACTCGACGGCCACCCGTTCGACCTCGACGCACTCGCACGGCACTTCCCCACCGGCGACCCGCACATCGTTGTCACCGACGAGGGCACGTTCCTCCAAGCCACGGCGCTTGACGACATGCTCGACGACGCCGGGCGCCTGGTCGACACCGCGAACGAGCACCTCGCCCGGCTCAACGGCTGGGCCGTCCTCGCCGACGCGGAATACCAGCCCGTTCGGCTCCGCAACCGGTTCGTACGCGACGGCGCTCCGACCCACATGGACATCGTGGTGGGCGACGAGGTGCGTGCACGCGACAGCCTCACCGTGGTCGCCGTCGGCA
>JBGSWT010000403.1:0-5748 GCA_041751815.1 Pseudonocardiaceae bacterium | reverse complement strand
GGGGTTGACCACCGCGACCGCGAAGTCCAGGCCGCAACCCATGCACGACCACGCCTGCACCGTGGGCGGGGCGGGCTGGGCCTGCACACCGGTGGTGGCGCCGCAGCCGGGGCAGGTGCCGTCGCTGTCGATGGGGTTGGTCATCGTGGTCACCGTGGACCGGGTGAGGTTTGATCGTGGCGGTGGTCATGTGCTGTTTTCTGGAAGCCGTCGGTCACGACGGCGCGGTGCCGCAGCTTGCGGGCATGAGTTCCCGCCCGTTCATCGGCGGTCGACTTCTTGATGTACCGGGCGGCATAGGGACAGTTGTCGCAGTTCACTGAGTAGATCATCGGCGGGTGCTCCGCGATCTCTGCCGCGTGTCGCGGAAGGCGATGGTCATCAGCTCGCCATCCGGTGATCGTCGACGGCATACGGGATGGCCGCGCGCTCGCGCGCTCTGCGACTCTTGATTGGATTGATGTGTCGTGCTCCGCCTTCATGCTGGGCGGCTGCTTTACTGATATGAGGCGTCCCGATCCAGCTGCATCCCTGTGCGTCGCAGTAAGGAATGAATAACTGCATCCCGGCGTGTTTTTCGTCGCTGATGGCTAGCTTGTGCTCAATCACCGGGGGTCACCGACTTGGCGGCCCCGAGCCACGATCTGCTGGGCCAGGAGGAGCATCACGTCGTTGGGCACGCGGACCCCGCGCGCGGGCAGTTCCTGACCTTGACCGGTGATCGACCAGCTGTCGTCGCCTTCGATCACCAGCAGCACACACGGGAGACCGTCATCGACCCGGGTCGACCGTGCGTAGAACCGGGCGTGCTCGGGATGTTGCGGCTGTTCGGGGTGCTGTCCCTCGTCGACCACGGTCCCACCTCTCCGTGCTTCGGTGCGCCGCCCGGCCCGGCCCCCAGGGGCAGCAGGCCGGGCGGCTGATGCCAGCCTGTGCTGACGACGTAGCCGCGAGCTTAATCAGGATTTCTACGATATCAACCGATGGGTGGTTGCTAATACGCGCAGAACCCCCGCTACGCTGACCGCATGGCAGGACCTACAGTCAGACGTCGCCGGCTCGGCATCGAGCTCCAGCGACTGCGAGAGGCCGTCGGCGCCACTCGCTTGGAAGCAGCAGCGGCCATCGGGTGCTCACCCGCCCGGATCGGACACATCGAACTGGGCCGCAACCCGCCCAGTAAGTCGGACCTGATCGTGCTGGTCCGCGACCTCTACGGGGCCGACCGCGACATCCTCGCGGCGCTCGAAGACCTGCGCGCCGAGGCCAGCAAGCGCGGCTGGTGGAGCACCTACGGGCTACCCGAGTGGCTGGCCGGCTACGTCGGCCTGGAGTACGACGCAACGTCGGTGCGCTGCCTGGAGCTGGAGAACATCCCCGGGCTGCTGCAAACCGAGCAGTACATGCGGACGATCTTCACGCTCGGCGGGCCGAAGCCGCTAACGCCCAAGCAAGTAGACCGGCACGTCGCAGCACGCCTGCACCGCCAGGGACGGCTCACCGGAGACAACCCGCTACAGCTCACCGCGATCATCTCCCAAGCCGCACTGGAACGATGCTCCCGGGATGAGACGCTGGCCGCTACTCAACTGGCGCAGCTACTCGACCGCGCAACGTGGCCGAACATCGAGCTGCTGGTGCTGCCATTCGCCCTCGGGTTGCACGTCGGGATGGCCGGACCGTTCACCCTGCTCAGCTTCCCCGAGCAGCTGCTCCCCGACGCCGCGTACCAGGAGTACGCCGTGGGTGGGCACGTCATCGACGACCAGTCGGTGGTGTCCCAGCTAGATACGCTGTTCAGCGAGCTGCGCAGCAAGTCTCTCGGTACGAACGAGAGCCTGGCCTTGATCGCGCAGCTCGCCGAACAAACCCACGAGTAGGCGAAGAGAGGCATCAGGTGAGGGATGACCTAACTCCCGCCGTATGGCGGAAGTCTAGCTACAGCAACAACCAGGGCGCCTGCGTCGAGGTCGCCGACCTCAACGCAGGCGGCCGTGCCGTCCGGGACTCCAAGAACCCGACCGGCCCGGCTCTGATGTTCACCGCGACCGAGTGGGTCGCGTTCACCGCCGGAGTGCGTGCCGGCGAGTTCGACTGATCGAGGGACACCGAACGGCCCCGCCTGCTCCCTGGGCGGGGCCGTTTCGCGGCGCCTGGTGGTGGACACTGGCACGAGGCCGCGGTCACGGTCTGCTCGCTCTGCCCGGTACGGCTCGCGTGCTCGAAGTCGCTGGCGGCCCGGAGTGCAACGGTGGCCGCCTCGAAACCGGCCAGCCATTCCAGCGAGGCGTACGGGCGCGGACAAAGCGGTACGCCCGGCCAGTGCGTCGAGCAGCATGTTCAGCGGGATGGCGCTGCCAGGCGGGGGCAGGGTGGCGGTGGGGAGCGGCCGCGCCTGACAGCGTGGTCATCGACTAGTTGCGGTCCCCGGCGTCGTGGCCCTTGTCAAGGCGCCGGACCAACGTCTCCACGAGCTCGGCATCGGACTCGCTTAGTCGCTCCAGCACCGGGGCGAGCCGCAGTGTCCATGGTGAAAGCTGGCCGTCGCCTTCGACGTCGTACCAGTCAGCCGCGACCATCTTGGCCACCTGCTCCTCGGACGTGCCGAACAACGCTGCGATGCCGGGCAGCGCCTCCCGGTCCGGCGGTCCGACACGAGTGGCGCCTGGTCCACCCCAGGCTCCGTGCTCGACGAGGTTGCGCCACCATCCGTGTGACCGCGCCCGGTCACTGTTTACAGACATGGTTATGTAGTCCATTTTGCTTGCGATTATGATTGCAGTACTCCTGAAAGGTTCTATGCAGCTTGATCTCCAGCGTCGAGCGGTGAGCAGAGGAGCACCCGTGGGCTATCCTTATCCTCCCGGGGAACCTGACCGGGACATGATCAGTCTTTCGGCGATGGCCGGCGTGCGCCGCCAAGCACGCATTCCGATGACAATCGAGGACCTCACGGGCGGCGACCCCGGCAGCGGATGAGCCGCCGTGACGGGCGAGCGAGCCGCCAACCTGCGATTCATCTCCGCAAGCGCCGCGAGCTGCAGGCAGACCGTCGACGGCGCCCGCACCGCTGTTGGGGCCATCTGATCGCCGCGCCACTGTGGCCCCTGCATGGGGTGAACCTTTGGCACCCTGCTGCGGACCTGCGACGCCGTAGGAGCCTGCTTGGCGGTACCGCGTTTCCCGTGGGTACCGGAGGCGCTCGCGCGGGGCAACACGCTGCGGCACCCCGGTCTGTGTGCATTGGGTCGGCAGTCCGCTGCGGTGGCTGGAGTCCGAGCGTGCGGCAGGCTCGCGCATCCTCGGCGTTGAGCTCGCCGACGAGGCCATCCGGCTCGCGGACCTGCCCGCGGCGCGGCAACGCAGCGTGGCAGTGCTCGGCCACGAGCAGCACGGGATTCCACCCGAGGCGCTCGACCTGCTCGATGCCGTGGTGGAGATCCCGATGATGGGTACCGGTCTGAGCCTCAACGTGGCGGTGGCCGGGTCGCTGGTGCTCTACCGCCTGGCCGGGCTGCTGTGACCAGCCTCAACCGCTGGCGTCAGCATGCCCCGGTCAGGAGAACGCGACCATGGCGCGTAGCCAGATGGACAGTTCCTTGGCTTCCGCAGCCGACACACTGCCCAGCGGTTTCGCCTGGGTGAGGCGCCGGGTGGACACGGTGGTGATGTCTTCGGTGCGCGCCCAGCTGGGGCGGGATAGCCCGGACTCGGGTGAGTCGATGCGGACATGGTGGTCGAGCTGCCGGTCGCGGGTAGTGAGCGGAACCATGAGGACCATGTCGGTGGGAAAGCGGCAGTGGGTGGTGGAACCGACAACGATGGCGGGACGGATGCCACCTTGTTCGTGTCCGATCGGGGAGCCGAAGTCAACCCACCACACTTGCCACGGCGCGAGCTGCGCGTGCGGGCTCACCCGTTGTGCTCGGGGTACTCGTCGCTAGCCGAGGGCAGGCCGTCGCCGGCGGCATTGTCGGTCAGCTGGGTCTCGGCCCGGTAGCTGGCCCATTCGTCCGGGTTGGCCCGTAGTTGTTCGTACCGGTGCATGATCCGGTTGATGCGGTGCTCGGTGACGAGGCGTTGGAGTGCTTCGCCGAGGGTGGCACCATCGAAGTCTCGTTGGGCGATGTGGGCGAGTTGGTCGCGGAGTTCGGTGTCCAGCTGCATCGTCGTCGTTGCCATGGCATTCACTATAGCGCTTGCTATGGCATAGCGTTGACCACGGAAGCTGGGGGCGGCGTGGTAGGGCAGCTGTCCGCGACGTCCAGGTGCGCGGTCAACTGGTCCCGCAGCCGCCGCGCGGCGGCGATCGGCAGGAACACGTCGACGAAGCGCCACGTCAGCCGCAGGGTTATTGATGCTCAATTGCAGGTATGTAGCGGGCGGATGTTCGCCGTCGGGGAAGAACAACCGGCTTTCGAACTGCACGTCGCATTCCTCCCAGCGCACGGGGCTCCTGCACGTGGACCCACACACCGTCCTCGTCCATAAAGCAGTGCTGCGGCGAGCACCACGACGGGTGCCCGATCACCGGAGTCCTCGCCTGGTCCGCCAGGGCGCCGGGAGGGGCGGTGGCGGAGTGGCGATCGTGGGCATGGGGCATCTGCTTCTCCAGGTCATGGGCGGTAGCGCTGGGGGATGGTTTGAGGAGATCAGCGTGCGGCGCGGGTCGGGTCGGTGTGGGCTGTTGCAAAGGACGGGGCGGGCGATGGCCTGGGCCGGTAGGTGATAGCCGGATCCTGAGATCACCGCCGCCGCGCCGACTGTGGCTGTTGCGGCCGAGAAGTCGGCGGGGAAACGGTCCCCGAACGGCCCAGTGGCTGGCTACCCTCAAAGCCCACTTGTGTTCGTGCGGTCAATGGAGGGGTGACGTGGGGGTCCACCAGCAGGGCAATGCGGTGTTGGGGGCACTGCTCGGCGAACTCGCCTGGTCACCCAGCATGCTCGCCGAGGCGGTGAATGGCCTGCTCGGGCCCGGTTATGTCGCGCGCGGCACCGTGTCGGACTGGCTGCACCGCGACCGGGTGCCCCGGGAACCGCTGCCCACGGTGGTGGCCCACCTGATCTCCGATTCTCTGGACCGGGAGGTGTGCTTCGACGAGTTGTGGTCGGGCCGGGCCCGGCCCGCCCAGCTGTGGGTGCCCGCCGACGTCGGGATGGACCAGCCGTGGACCGCGGCCGGTAACGTCGAGGTGCTGGACGACTGGCTCGGCCACACCGGAGGCTCGATCAGGATGGACCGCCGTTTCTTCCTCGCCGTCAGCGGTGGAGCGCTCACCGCACCGGCCTGGGCCTATGCCGACCAGCTCAGCACCCGGGGCGGTTCTTTCGCTGCGCTGGTTGACGGCGGGCGCGCCATAACCGTCACCTCCGCCATGGTGGACGCTATCGCCGCCGCCGCCGGGCTTCGCACCCTCGGCGGCGTCGAAGGCGGGCATGAAGACAATCTGCGTTTGGTTCACCATCACCTGACGTATGTCGCCAGACTGCTCCGGCGGGCCAGGTTCACCAACGCATCGGTCGCTGACCGGCTGCTCGCCGAGTGGGCACAGCTATCCCAGCTGGCTGGCACCATCGCCTTCGACACGGGTGAGCACGGGCTGTCCCAGCGGTATTTCACCGGTGGGTTGCACGCCGCGCACACCGCGGGTGACCGCTCGGTGGGCGTACGCCTGCTGGTTGGCATGAGCGCGGCCGCCGTGCACCGGGGTCGGCTGGCCGATGGCATCGACCTGGGCCGGGCCGCCC
>JBGSWT010000402.1:0-6325 GCA_041751815.1 Pseudonocardiaceae bacterium | reverse complement strand
CGGTCTTTGGTGTCGCCTGGAATCACACTGGCCCATGAACCCGACAGCGGGTCACCCAGCCAGGCCACGCCATGACGGGGATTGCGACCGGGAGTACGCGGCCACAGTTCGTAGCGGCACGAGGGCACGGCGACGGCGATGGTCCACTGCGGGGCTTCGTCGCCCAGCGTGGTCCATGGCATGACCTCGGTATGGGTGAGATCAGCGTCAGGATCATCCCAGCGCAGACCGTCCCAGTCCGCAGCCGGGGTGCGTTGGGCCCGCAATTCCATGAACCCCACCCGCAGCGGTACAACACGGCCAGTTGCGGTGCCGTCCTGGCCGACCCTCAACGCCACCAACGGTCCGGCGGCGAAGTCGGTCTTGAGGGGGATCAGAATGATCCCACCAGGAGCGGTCTGCTCCACCCAGGCATACGGCACCCTGCCGAGCTTCACTGCTGCGGTCACGATGATCCGATCGAACGGCGCTTTAGCGGGCCAGCCCGCTGCGCCGTCAGCGCAGACCACCGCCGACGTGCAACCAGCGGCGGTCAGCACGGACCGCGCCTGGTCGGCCACCACCGGGTCGACCTCCACGGTCGTCACGTGCTCATCGCTTAGGCGTTGAGCGAGCAAGGCAGCGTTGTAACCGGTCCCGGTTCCGATCTCCAACACCCGCATCCCCTCGCGTACATCAAGGGCATCGAGCATCCCGAGCACGGCTGAGGGCATTGAGCAGGAGGACGTGGGCCGGTAGCCCACTTCTGGCCACGCAGTATTGCCGTCATCGAATTGAGTCACGATCACACGGTCGGAATACACAGCGCTCAGCCAGCGTGCTGGCTCGCTGATCCGGTCCAGCGCCACATCTCGGCCGTCGTCATGCTCATCGATCCAGATCCGGTCAGGGATGAACTGCTCCCGCAATACCGAGCGAAACACTTTATCCCAGCCGGGTGGGATTTGTCCGTTTGCCTGGAGCGCGTCAGCAAGGGTATTGGCGTCGGAGGTCACCTGTCGTCGGTTCCGTACTTGTCGGGATCGATGTCATCGGCCGTCTTCCCGGTCTGCCCGTTCCTGCTGAGGTCGTGCTTACCGCCGTCCTTCGCATCGTCGTCGTCTTTCCCGTTGCCGCCCATCGCGATCACTTCCTTCTTCGCTGGTCTGACAGCGCCCAGTTGATCGGCTCATGAAGACTATGCCGACTGGCCGGAAATTGCCCATCCCGTAAGGCTATGATCTCGTGATCCAGTTCTTCCCTGTGCAGAGGGAAGAACCTGTTGTCGCATCGGCGAGGTACGGTCTACCGATAGTGGTGCGTCGGTGGTCAGGTGTGGTGAGTCGGGCGGAGGGGACGTGCAGTACAAGGCGCGTAGCGTCAGGCAGGAGCAAGCCTGGCTCGCCGCCGACCTTCGGGCCCAGGGCAAGACCTGGGTGGACGTGGCGGAGGCCTTCCGGACCAAGTATCGCGTCAACGCCCGGGTTGCCTTGCGGCTGGCGCACGGTTGGAGCCAACGGCAAGCCGCCGATGAGTGGAACCGGCGCTGGCCGGATGAGCCCAAGACGTTCAAGAATTTCTCGTATTGGGAGATCTGGCCTAGCTCGACTGGGCATGAGCCGTCGCTGCACGTTCTCGCCAGGTTGGCACTCCTTTATGATTGCAGCGTAAGCGATTTAGTCGCCGATTTGCCTGATTATCGCCACCACGACAGTGCCCGCCAAGCGCCGGCGGTCACGAGTGAGGTCGTTGTCGCTCATCCTGCAGAGTCCTCGTTAACGCTCGTACCTGTCGGTGTCACCCGGGCGGAGAAGCCGGTCATCCGCAAGACAATCGCAATCTGTGGCAGCCGTGCTTCCGATACGGAAGCCTGGGTCATTGATGCCGCAATTGGTGCTCTTGCGAGGTTCGTCATGCTCTCACAGTGCAAGGTCAACCACGGCCCCGTTGGCGTAGGGATCGAAGTGATGACTTACATCGCAGACCACTACAGGCCACCCGATTTCGCCGCTGCCGTCGGTCTGTTCGGTCGGCAGAACGTCGTCCGGGACGTCGATTGCGTAGTCGTCGTCGGAGGAGCCGCAGGCACATTGGAAGAGATTGACCTTGCCGCCTATCGTGGCACCACCGTCATCCCGTTTCCAGCGAGTGGCGGTTCCGCCCGGCGTATGTACGAGCGGGCGCAGGGCGACACGCGGTTGCGCCGGTGTGTACCAGGCGAGTATTTCGACGCCCTGGCCACCTGTCGAGACGCGGAGCATTTCGCCGAGATGGTCAAGGAATTAGTCGAAGATCGGCAAGGAGTGGCACTGTGACGGCCCGCCCGCACGTCCTTCTCTCGGTGGCAACGTCCATCGATGGCTACATCGACGACATGAACGATGCCCGGTTGATGCTGTCCAACAAGGAGGACTTCGATCGGGTAGACGAGGTGCGCACCAGTGTCGATGCCATCCTGGTCGGGTCAAATACGATTCGCCGAGACAACCCCCGGCTGCTCGTCCGTTCCGTCGAGCGCCAGGAGGAGCGGGTTCGGCGGGGCCTGGCTCCTCACCCCATGAAGGTCACGCTCACCGGTCGCGGCGATCTGGACGCTACGGCAAGGTTCTTCTCCTCCGGCGACATCGAGAAGATCGTCTACACGCGCGATTCTGCAGTGCCGACACTTCGCGAGGCGCTAGGGGACGTCGCCACCGTGGTGGCAGCCGGAGAGCCGGTCGACCTGGGCGTCGTGCTGGACGACCTTGGCGAGCGCAAGGTCGAGCGGCTGATGGTTGAGGGCGGCGGTACGATCCATACCCAGTTCCTCAGCGCCGGGCTCGTGGACGAGATTCACCTTGTGATCGCGCCGTTCTTTGTCGGTGACCGTGATGCCCCCCGCTTTGTGCACCCCTGCCGGTTCCCCCAGAACCCCGAGCATCCGCTGACCCTTGCAGAGACTCGGCAGATCGGCGACGTCGTCCTACTCCGCTACCTCGCCATTGCTACAGGCCGATGACGGCTCGAAGCTACGTGCTTGGCCAGCTGAGTGACGTTCTGACGGATCTGCCCCAGTAGGCTCGGCGCGTCACCGGTCGGTGGTCGGGGTCCACTCCTCGGCGAAGGTTTCCATCTGCCGCAGCACCAGTTGGATGGCGGCGGGCTGGGCGTCGGGCGGGTAGCCGTGCTTGGCGAGCAGGCGCTTGATTGTCGTGCGCAGTTTGGCTCGCACGTCGTCGCGAGACACCCAATCGGTGGTCACATCCCGGCGCAATGATCGGACGAGGTCACGGGCGATGTCAGCGAGGACGCCGGTGCCCATCTCCGTCACGGCCGACTCGTTGTCGGCCACGGCGTCGTAGAAGGCCAGCTCGTCCGGGGTCAGCGCCGGGTCGAAGTCGGCGCCGCGACCCGCGTCCGCGGAAACCTCCTTGGCCATCGCGACCAACTCGGCGATGACCGGGGCTGCCGTCAGGTGCTGGTTGGTGTAGCGAGCCATGAGCTGCACCAGCCGGTCGGAGAAGCTCTGCTGGCGCACGATGTTGTGCCGGGTGACCTTGCGCATCTCCTGCTCGATCAGCCGGCGCAACGCCTCAATGGCCAGATGCGGGTTGCGCGCTTGCTGCATTCGCTCGATGAAGGCCTGGTCGAGGTGCGACAGATCAGGGCGGGGCAAACCCGCTGCCTCATAGAGGTCGGTGACTCCGCCCGCCTCGATCGCGCCCGCGGTGAGCTGCCGCAAGAGCAGGCTCACATCGGCGGGGATCGGGAGGCCATGGGCAGCGCGCTCCTCAGCGTCCCATTTGGCCATCCAGATCCGCACGGCCTCGAAGAACCTGATGTCGTCCCGATAGGGATTCATGTCCCCACTGCTTGAACACAACGCATAGAAGCGGGCCAGCTTGGCCGACGATGCGCGGAATCGCTGCGTCAGCGTCGCTTCGTCGCCCTCCACCTGGTTTCCTGGAGTGTTCGGATCGCGCAAGTACTCGACGGTGCCGAGAACGGTGTAGATGAATGTCTTCGGACCGGGTGCCGAGAGCTTGGCTCGCCAGTCGTAGCCGGCGAGGATCACCATGCCGACAGTGTCGAGTAGGTCGCGCACCTTCGCCAGTGCCTCATCGAGATCGCGGCCCAGCGGCTTGGTCTGCTGGTCGCTGGGCGTGTACTCAGCGAGCGCGGCGTATAGGTTCTCGGTGAGCGGCGCGTACCCGACCAGCAGCCCGTCCTGCTTGTTGCGATACGTCCGATTCACTCGGGCCAGGGACTGCATCAGCGCCGCGCCGCGCATAGGCCGGTCTAAGTAGAGCGTGTGCAGTGGTGGTGAATCGAATCCGGTGAGCCACATCGACTGCACGATAACCAGCTCAATCTCGTCGGCTGGGTCCTTCATCCGTCGCTGGATCGCCTTGTTCGACGACGGGCGCCGGACATGCCTGGCGATCGGGTCCTGGTCGCCTGCGTCCCCGGTGTATACGACCTTCAGCTTGCCTTTGTGCAGCTCGTCGCTGTGCCATTCCGGCCGCAGCGCGATGATCTCTGTGTACAGGTTGGCGCAGATCTCCCGAGTGCCGCACACGATCATTCCCTTACCGGGAGAGTCAATGAACTTGCGCATCTGCGAGGAGCGCGCATCCCAGTGCTCGACGATGTCTGCGGCGAGGACCCGGAGCCGGTCAGGTGCGCCGTAGAGAGCGTTCATCGCCGTGACGGCCTGCTGGATGCGCTGGCGCTCCGAATCGTCGAGCCCCGTGGTGGCCTCATCGGCGCGCTCGTCGAGGACCTCGGGGTCGATGTCGGCCGGCAGCGAGACGGGGATGAGCCGGCTTTGGAAATAGACGGGCCCCGTGGCGCCGTCATCCACGGCTCTGGTGAGGTCGTAGATGTCGATATAGTCGCCGAACACCTTGCGTGTGTCACGATCGGCCTCGGAGATCGGCGTTCCAGTGAAGGCGATGAGCGTCGCGTTCGGCAGCGCATCCTTGAGGTGCCGGGCGTAACCGTCAAGGCTGTCATAGTGGCTGCGGTGTGCCTCGTCGACGTTTACCACGATGTTGTGTCGAGCGGAGAGCAGGGGATGGCTATGCCCCGCATCACGCTCTCCCTGCGTTGTGCCAAACTTCTGTAGGGTGGTGAAGACAATTCCACCTGTGGTGCGGTTGGCGAGTTCGGCGCGTAGCTCGTCCCGAGTGCTCGCTTGTCGAGGCGCCTCGGGGAGCAGGTGGCTGTTGTTAAAGGTCGAGAAGAGCTGATCGTCGAGATCGCTCCGGTCGGTGATCACGACCACCGTTGGGTTGCCCAGCGCTGGGTGCCTGAGCACCTGATTGGCGTAGAGCTCCATCTCCATCGATTTCCCGGAGCCCTGGGTGTGCCAGATGACTCCGGTGAGCCCGTGGCCGCGCACGGCCTCGACGGTCTTGCGGATGGCCATGGAGACGGCGAAGTACTGGTGCGGCTTGGCAATGCGTTTGACCAGTCCCTCATCACCTTCGGCGAAGGCGACATAGCCGTCCAGCAGCTCCAGCATCCGCCACTGGTCGAACAGCCCATAGAGAATGAGGTTGAGCGCGAGATCTTGGTCCTCGGTAGGCGGTTGGGGGACCGGTTCGCCCTGGTCGTCGACGTTCCACGGGGTGAAATGCTCGTAGGGTGTGAACGCCGTGTCGTACCGGGCAGTGCCGAGCATGCCACTACCACGCGTACGAACTGACCCCCACCGAAGCGGAGGTCAGACATCTTGTCGACGTCGTGGGCTTGTTAGGCGACCGCTGGTCACGCCACGGTGGTAGCAGCGGCACAGAGCCATCTGACTGACAGGCAGGGCTCGCGACGGCGCATCCAAGACCAGGTGCCGCATAGGACACTGTCGCGGGTGAGGAGGTCGACGCCAGCGGCGACCCCATGGTTGACGTCATGCCCGGTGAGGTTCTCCCGCAGCTCCAGCATCCGTTCAAGCACGGTCGTCGGGGCTAGCGATGCTTGGCCGCTGGCTGAGGTGCTCGACGAGGAGCCCCATCCCAGTGCCCTTGGATGGCAACCCGGGTTATCAGATTCAGGGGCCGATTGGAGACCGGTTTTTGTCGGTGCACCGATCTAGAATCGGGCCATGTCGACGGTGCCGGTGTGGCAGGCGAGTGATCAGGAGTTGATCGCTGAACTGCGTGCACTCGAAGTCCGTTTGCACTCCACCTGGGCGGAGATGCTGTCGGTGGTTGCCGAGGTCGATTCCCGGGGGACTGCGGGCACGGTGGGGTATGGCACGACGGTGGAACTGGTGCGCGCAGTGGCGCGGGTTCCGCGGGGTGAGGCGCGGGCCCGGGTGTCGGCCGCCGCCGACGTGTTACCGGGCCGCGGGTTGGGCGGCGCG
>JBGSWT010000401.1:0-3236 GCA_041751815.1 Pseudonocardiaceae bacterium | reverse complement strand
TCCGGCCATGCGCGTCGAGTCTGTGCCGTACGTCCGCGAGCAGCCTGCGATCAAGCATACCGGTATCTTTGGTGCACTTTTTCATCGGCGTACCGCGCAGCTCCACGGATTTGATGACGCACTGTTTGTTGATGAGCAGGGTAACGTGTTGGAGGGGGCGACCTGGAATATCGGGTTCGTTGACGGCGACCGAGTCATCTGGCCTGCGGCGGACTATCTATCCGGGGTGACGATGCGGTTGCTGCAGCAGGCAGATATTCGCAGCGAAGTCACAGAGGTGCATCTTGCCGACGCCTTGAGAATGGACGCTGCCTTCGCCACCAACACTTCAATTGGCATTCGGATGATCAGTGCAATCGACGAGAAGAGTTGGACATCTGACCATCCCATGATCGAAGAACTTCGTGAGTCTTATCAGCGAGTTCTCGCCGAACTAATCTGAAGGGGCGTGGCTGGAGTGGGTATGTCCATATGAAAACCGTGCAGAGGTGGTCAGGTCGAGAGGTACGAGCACTGCGCGAGGCGAGCAGGATGACAATCCGCGAGTTCGCGGCCACCCTCGGTGTCAGTGATCGGGTCGTATCGAAGTGGGAAGCTCGCGGTTCCGGTGTGCATCCTCGGCCTGTCAATCAGGCGGCGCTCGATACACTGCTTGCGCGTTCCGCCGACGACATTCTGGTGCGGTTCGCGACGGTGGTTCGCGATGGGGTGGTCGGGGAGTCGCATGTGGCGGAACCAGCCACACCCGGCCTGAGTCAGCGGCATATCTCTTATCCGGTTAATGGAAAGTCGATGATCCTTGTCGATGCTGGCACATTCCTCTTCGGCTCCGAAGGTGAACCGGCCTGGCTGGACGCGTTCTACATGGATGTCTATCCCACGACGAACTCAGACTATTTTTTGTTCGTGGCGGCCACTGGGCACCGTCCGCCACGGCACTGGGTTGATGGCCGCTCACAAGAGGATACTCTCGACCATCCCGTCGTGTTTGTGAACTGGAACGATGCACGGCAGTACGCGGAGTGGAAGTCGAAATCCCTCCCGTCCAGCAGGCAGTGGGAGAGGGCAGCCCGCGGTCAGAACGGCGATAGATACCCTTGGGGAAATCAAGCTACCGCAGCGAAGTGCAACGTGCGGGAGTCGCGAGTGGGTTCCACCACTCCCGTCAATCGATATCATAGCGGAGTCAGCTTCGAAGGCGCTTATGATCTGTGTGGGAACACTTGGGAGTGGTGCTCTACAGAAACGGAGCAAGGCCGACGTGAACTGAAGGGCAGCGCATTCACCAGCGCCTTCTCCCGCGCCCTGCCATGGGCGTTCAACGATGCATCCGTCGACATGTGTGACGACGACACGAGCTTCCGGTGCGTCGTGCCTCCGCACAGTCTTCACTCCTCGTAGTTCGGTGGACGTTCAGCAGTAGTGCGGCACGAGGGCGTCGAGCGGGCCTTCACCCGATGATGCCTGACTACCAGAATTCACCGCATGACTGAGTCTTCTGCCAGCCAAGCATCTACGACCCCTCCGCGCCTGCCTATAGGGCAGCATCCGGGGTAGCGCCGGTTTGGGCCGTGCTAGCCCGGTGGTGATCGCCGAACTTGCCGAGCAGCCCGGCGAACCGTACGCAGGCTCGCCCAACGGGCGTCACCCACTGGGTGAGGAATCAGCACGACCAAGGGTGCGACATCCCATTCAGACAACAACGGGTAGAGCATACGGCCAGTACCACCGCAGTCGGATCAGCTGCGGTGAGCACGCTGCTCCCGACGATGGGTGCCTACACCTGTTGGCGCCCTCCGACGTCGCCGCCGCCACCTGAGGCCATGCCGAGGGCGCTGTGCACCAGTGCTTCTCACGGAACCCCCACCACCCACAGCCCCGCGAACGCGCAGTCCCTGACCTACATCGACGGGATCATCCCCACCAACGACTCCCATCCCGGACGCACCGACCGGGATGTCCCCGGCTGACCGGCCATCACTCACCCCCGAGGGACACACCATGCCAGCTCAACCCTACGACCTGTGGCGCGACGTCGACGGCGCCCCGATCCCACCACAGTGCCGAGTCGTACAGATCGCGGTCGGCAAACAGCACGGAGCACTACCGTCCCGGCTGTACACACAAGGCCAGGTCCTCGGCCACGCCACCCACCGCCTGATCGTGCAGTTCGACGACAACAAGACGATCCATATCCGACCCCACCTGGTACGTGTGCTCACCACACCGGGCAGCCACTGACGCCCCTCACATCGACCACCGCTCTGCGGACCGACCCGGCGGGGTCAACCCGCCGATACCCCAACTGGACGTGACGCTGCAACTACCGCCCGGCCCCCGACACGTTTCCCAGGCCATCACCAGATAGCGAGCCACCACGGACCGCGCCCTGATGTCAGCCCGCACGCCCGCACTGCATGACCGACCAACCTTGCCCTGCTCAAAAGGAGCCAGACCGCCGTGACAGCGTCGAACACGGAAAGCCCAGCCAGACATCCGGACTCAACTCCCGAGGAACGCTGCGCCCGATACCGCCGCGACTATCAGCTGCCCACCACCGTCGATCCTACGTCCCGACGGATCCTCCTCCCGATCGGAGGCCTGATAGGGGCCGTCACCATGCCCAGCGAACTCGGGCGCCACGTGCTCGCCGGTCTGCGGGTTCGGATGCTGACCGGACCGGTCCTCGAACACCCGCACGCCCAACGGTGGACCTTCCTCACCGGCCCCGGCCACACCCCGACCGAGACCGTGAATACCGACCTGCTCAGGCTACGGACCTCCGTCGCCCACCCAGGGGACAACGTCGTACTTCCGTCCCCCGACGACGAACACCTTGGACTCTGGCACTGGATACGCAGCCCCGAAACGCGCAGCGACCTCCCCCCGCAGTCCGCGGTCATCTCGACCACCAGCGCCATGTCGACAAGCGGCAACCTGACGCACCGTCGAGCGCTGGACCTGCACGCCCGTCCGGGCGTGTGAACTGCAAAGTGATCTGTGAGGGAGTGCGACTGTCATGAAGTTGATAGTGATCATCGCGTTGCCGGCAGTGCGGACCGGTGAGCCAGGCCGGGACTGCCACCGGTCGCCTCGTTTCGACCCGAGCCGGTCGGTGCCCGCATGACGGCCACCCCGCACCCGCACCCGCACCCGCACCCGCACCCGCACCCGCACCCGTCTTCGTCGCAGGCTCTGGCCGAGGTCATCGCCCGACAACGCGACCTGGTCGACCG
>JBGSWT010000400.1:0-8388 GCA_041751815.1 Pseudonocardiaceae bacterium | reverse complement strand
GGCAGGGCCGGGTCCAGTGCATCGAACGGGTTGTGCAGGCCAGCCTGCCCAAGCTGTCGACTGCCATGCGAGTGTTCCGCCGCTGGGCGCAGCGGCGCGGCCTGGTACCCAGCGAAACCGGCTACGTCGCCCGGACCCGCGACCGCAGGCCACTGCGCTTCAGTGTCAGCGGAGCACCCGAGATCGAACGCGCGTACCGCACGCACTGGGTCTCCCCTGAGCTTTCCGCCGCCAAGCGCGAACGACTCGCCGAGCGCCAAAGCCGCCCGCCGGACCTCGTCGTCATCTCGCCGCTGAAGGACTGGACGTGCACGATCTGCTCCGGAACCGGGGACCTGTTGATCATGCAGGACGCAGGCGCGGTGTGTCTGCGTTGCGCCGGCATGGACCACCTCGTCTTCCTGCCCTCAGGCGACGCTGGGCTCACCCGTCGCGCCCGCCAGGCCAGCGGGCTGTCCGCGGTGGTGGTTCGCTTCAGTCGCAGCCGCAAGCGCTACGAGCGGCAAGGGCTGCTCGTCGAAGACGCCGCGCTGACCCAGGCGCAGCAGAGCTGCCACAAGACCGTTTGAGGCCGTTCGAGCGCTCCCACACGCTGGCGGTGCGATGGACAGCCTCCGCGCGCCCGAGTCCCTGGCTGGTACCGATGTGGGACTAGACTGGTCCCATGGCCGAGCTCCACGTACGCAACCTCCCTCCGGAAGTCCACCTGTGGCTGCGGCAGCGGGCGGAAGAGCAGGGGCGGTCGATGTCCGCCGAAGTTGTCTCGATTCTGCGCACTGCGCTGCAGGGCGCACAGTCCGGCGCCGGACGCAGCCAGGCGATCGACCGGCTGCGAATGATCCGGCAACGAGCGCATCTTGGTGCGGATGCCCCTCTCGCCGAGGAGCTGATCCGTGAGGACCGGGAGCGATCTGGTTGAGCCGCTCTCTGGTCGTCGACGCCTCAGTCGCGTTGAAGTGGGTAGTCACCGAACCCGGCAGCGAGGAAGCAGCCTCGTTGCTCGACGAGATGGCCGTCGGCGCGGTGGCGTTGTTGGCACCGGAGCACCTCGTCGGAGAGGTGGCTAACGGGCTGCGAAAGAGAGTCGCTCAGCACGTCCTGACCGTCGAGGACGCCTGTGCGGCACTCGAGGCGATCGCGCACCTCGAATTGACCTTCGTGGGTGGGGCAGGGCGGTGGTTCCCATGCCTGCCGGCCGCTCTCGGATGGGGGATCACGGCCTGTGACGCGCTGTACGTGCTGCTGGCGAGGGACTTCGATGCCGTGCTCGTGACCGCCGACGCGCGGCTCCACACCGCAACGACGGGCACGCCCGTCCACCTGCTCGGTCACTAAGCAGCAGCGCCCGGTGCCGCCAGCACGACGTTCGTGATGTCACTATCCGTGAGATCCGGGGAAGGGTTGTCGCAGCATGCAGAGGTACCATCGAGGGCAACTTCTCACTCCAATGTGGCGTTCTTCGGGTCGCCCGCAACGGATGTCCGGTCGTGCGCGGCGCTGCCACGCTTACTTATTTGGATTCGCGTGGTGATGAATCGGGCTCGGAGATCGGAGGGAAGGTTTGCGGCCGACGGAGGCTGACGTCGGGCTCGTCCCTGCGGTGGCGAGCGGCGATATGACGCTCGTCGACGGGCTTACCGCACTGGTCAACGAGGTCTACGCGGCCGCCGAGGAGGGGTTGTGGCTCGACGGTGTCGCGAGGACGACGAGCGCCGAGCTCGCCGGTCTGATGAAGGCGAGCGAGCTCGCGGTGGCGCGGCGTGAGGGCGCCATCGTGGGATGCGTACGCGTCAAACGGCTTGACCACTATCGCGGCGAGTTCGGCATGCTGGCGGCCAACCCGGCCCAGCGTGGCACCGGCGTCGGCCGCGCCCTGCTCCGCTTTGCAGAGGAGCTCTGCTCGGCCAGGGGCCTGCGGACGATGCAGCTGGAGCTACTCGTCCCGCGAGACTGGGCGCATCCGAGCAAGACGTTCCTCGCAGGCTGGTACACCCGCAACGGCTACCGCTTGATCCGTACCGATCAGCCTGAGGAGGCTTTTCCCCACCTGGCACCACACCTGGCCACGGCATGCGACTACCGCATCTACCACAAGACCCTGCCACCTCGGCCGTGTCCCAGGCAATGAGCGGCACTCGCCAGTGATCGCCACCAGTCGCTGAGCAACCATCGGCCCGCCCGGTGGATCACCTGATGGTGGTTGCGCACGATCGGCGCCCGCGTCCAGGGTCCAGCTGGGCCGGAGAGCCGTAGCGCGGCTTCGCGTGGAACCTATCGGCCTGGCGAGGTGAGACCCCCCGCTCATACTCCTGATTGACCGGCTCTGGTCACGCGGCGCCCAATCCCCGGGCGACCCCGCCCCATCCGGAGCTGCCGCGTCGCGACATGGAGACTTAACGCGGTCAAGCAGCCCTCCTGCACTGCGATAAGCCTCCATATCGCGGTGCAGGCCGAGTGAGCGCAGACACCACCGGGTAGCGAGGAGCCCGATCGCTGGGGGGATACCGGCGGGCACGCTGCCGGCAGCGGCCAAGGGTGACGCCCGCGCCCTGCGCTCGGTCGCCTGGTCCAGGACTGGACTGGACTGGACTGGACTGGACTGGACTGATGATCGCTCGCCGCGCCACGACCGCGGTCGACGATGCCTACAGCACCGACGAAGACGTCACGCTGACCGCGGTAGCCACGTAGCCGACCAACGGCACCCTGCCCCTGAACCCCGACGGATCCTTCACCTACATCCCCGCCGAGGGATTCCGCGGCCGCTCACGCAGCCATCCCGTGCACGACACGGAGACATATCGCACTCACCCAGGGCCGCCCGCGACAAGTCTCTGTGGGTCGACAGTTTGACGATTTCTAGTCATACTTCTGACCATGACGACAATGCCGCTCGCCGACGTCAAGGCGCGGCTGTCCGAGCTGGTGGGGAGGGTCCAGGCCCATCATGAACGGGTCACAGTGACGGTGCACGGCCGTCCGTCCGCCGTGTTGATCGCGGTAGAGGATCTGGAGGCGTTACAGGAGACATTGGCAGTGCTGTCCGATCCTGAAACGCTGCGGCGCTTGATTGAGTCCGACGCCGAGCTGGCTCGAGGCGAGGTGGTCGGCGCTGAGGAACTGGCCGAGTCGATGGCGGCACGACGCCGACACTCAGCGTGAGTCACGGGTCTACGGAGCGCTTCTCGCTACGCGTCACTCCCGCTGTTCGGCGAGCGCTTGCTGAGCGGCTTCCTGAGTCAGTTGCGTTCGCCGCGTTCGAGTTCATCAACGGACCGCTGCTGGATAATCCGCACCGTGTTGGCAGACGTCTACTGCCGCCGCTGGACGATCGGTACGCCGCTCGCCGCGGCAGCTACCGGATCATCTACCGGATCGATGATAAGGCCAGGACGATCACAGTCGTAGACGTTGATCATCGGAGCGATGTCTACAAGCCCCACTGAGCCTCTGGCCGGACCCAAAGTGCCCGGCCAGGCGGGCGTGAATGCTAAGCCCGGCGGTGGCTGCTGCCGGACGTAGTCCAGCGCTGTCCAGGAGGCTTATGCACATCGTGGCGGGAATGAACGCGCCTGACCACGGAGTGCTCACCACGCCGACACTGAGCGGGCCGTCGCTCGACAGCCCTGAATGTTCCGAACTGCACGGCTCGCGCCCCCGTTACGCGCGGTGATCGACGTGCTCTGCGCACGAGGCGGCGCGCGCCAGGAGCAGCGTTCGCTCCCGTCCGTTTCGGGTGAGCGATACCGCGCGCTGAAACTCCTCGTGTGCCTCGGCGAAGCGGCCGAGCTTGGCCAGGAGATCGCCACGCACGCTCGGCAGCAGGTGGTATTGCTGCAGCGACGGCTCCGAGGTCAACTCATCGATGAGTTCGAGCGCCGTCGCCGGACCGAATGCCATCGACAGCGCGACCGCCCGGTTCAGCTCCACAACGGGGGATGGCGCGAGCCGGGCGAGCGTCTCATAGAGCGCGGCGATGCGCGCCCAATCCGTCTGCTCCGGCGTGCGTGCCCGCGCATGACAAGCCGCAATCGCAGCCTGCAACGCGTACGGACCGAGCGCGCCGCCGAGGTCCTCGGCACGCTGCAGGGCCGTAAGACCACGACGGATGAGCAGCTGATCCCAGTGTGCGCGATTTTGATCGAGCAGCAGGATGGGCTCTCCCGAGGGACCGATCCTGGCGCGCGAGCGCGACGCCTGGATCTCCATCAGCGCGACGAGACCGTGGACCTCCGGCTCCTTCGGCGCCAGCTCCGCCAGGATACGACCCAGCCGCAGCGCCTCCTCGCATAGCGCAGGTCGCATCCAGTCGTCACCGGCGGTCGCCGAGTAGCCCTCGTTGAATACGAGATAGACGACCTCCAGCACGGACGACAGCCGGGCAGCGCGCTCGTCGCCCCGGGGTACCTCGAACGGGACGCGCGCCGCAGTGAGGGTTCGTTTGGCTCGAACGATTCGCTGCGCGACAGCCGATTCCGAGACGAGAAACGCCCGCGCGATCTCCTCGGTCGTCCAGCCACCGAGCAAGCGCAGCGTGAGAGCGACACGCGCCTCGGTGGACAGCACCGGATGGCAGGCCGTGAACACGAGCCGCAGCAGGTCGTCACCGATGTCATCGTCAAGGGCCGCGTCGACATCCGGCGCGGCCCCCTCTCCGCCGGTCTCGAGTTCGTGACCGAGCTGGTCGATCTTGCGTTCGAGCCGCTCCTTGCGGCGCAGGACGTCGATCGCACGACGTTTCGCGACGGCCATGAGCCAGGCGCCCGGCTTTCGCGGGACGCCTGACTCCGGCCACTGCTCGAGCGCGGCGACCAGCGCGTCCTGGGCGAGATCCTCGGCGAGACCGACATCACGCACGATCCGCGCAAGACCGGCGATGAGCCTCGCCGCCTCGATCCTCCAGACCGCATCGATCGCCCGATGGGTGGCGAGCGACGTCTTCTCCGTCACAGTGGCCCATCAGAGCAGCTTCCTCTGCGTCACGGCAAGCACCCGGTGGGCCACACCTACGGCTGTGCTTGCGGCTGCACGCGCGCCGCAAGCACAGCCGCGCTTCCTACTCGCCGAACTCGGCAGCGAAGTCCTCCGCCTCGAACACCTGGCGAATCTCGACCTCGCCGTCCTCGAAGGGAACGCGCGACGCCCATTCGATCGCCTCTTCCTTCGAGGTCACCTGGATCAGCCAGAAGCCGGCGATCAGCTCCTTGGCCTCGGTGAAGGGCCCGTCGGTCACGGTGCGCTTGTCTTTCGAGTAGTTGATCCGCGCGCCCTTCGAGCTCGCGTGCAGCCCCTCGCCCGCGAGCATCACGCCGGCCTTCACCAGCTCCTCGTTGTACTTCCCCATCTCGCCAACGATCTCCTTGCTCGGGAGAACGCCGGCCTCTGAATCCTGACTGGCCTTCACCAGCATCATGAATCGCATCGTCATGTCTCCTTCCGTTGCGGTGGGTGCTCTACTGACACGTCGAGCGGGAGACGGCCAGATCGACACGTCGCACGAGCTTTCCGACAGTAACTTCCTTGACCTCGACTTCGATTGAGGTCCTAGCGTCACTCCAGGACTCCACCAGGAGAAAAACCGGTCGCTGCCGCGCGCCTGCGCGGTCAGGATTGTCAGACCCGTCCAGCAGACTGAACTGAGGGACACGGGACAGGAGACAGGCGATGGATCACGCGATCTGGGCCGAGGGGCTGGTCAAGCGCTTCGGTGAGACGACCGCGCTTAACGGGGTGGATCTCGCCGTCCGCACCGGCACCGTCCTCGGTCTGCTCGGCCCGAATGGCGCCGGCAAGACCACCGCCGTTCGGGTGCTCGCCACGCTGTTGCGGCCGGATGCCGGGCATGCCCGGGTCGGCGGTTACGACGTGGTCCGCAACGCCCATCAGGTGCGCCAGCTGATCGGGATGACCGGGCAGTACGCGGCGGTCGACGAAGCCCTTACCGGCATGGAGAACCTGCAGCTCATCGGCAGGCTGCTCGGGATGCCGAGGTCAGTCGCCAAGCAGCGTGCCCGCGAGCTGCTCACGAGGTTCGGCCTGACGGACGCGGCAGGACGAGCGGCGAAGACCTACTCCGGAGGAATGCGCCGCAGACTCGACTTGGCTGCGAGTCTGGTCGGACGGCCGCAGATGCTTTACCTCGACGAGCCGACCACGGGACTGGATCCGCGCAGCCGTCTGGACCTGTGGAGCCTGGTGCGCAGCTTGGTGGCCGACGGTGTCACGGTGCTGCTCACCACGCAGTACCTGGAGGAGGCCGACGAGCTCGCCGACGAGATCGCGGTCATCGACGACGGCAGGGTCATCGCAACCGGGACGCCGGACGAGTTGAAGGCCAAGACCGGCGCCCGATCCCTCGCCGTGCGACCAGCCGACCAGGCGGATGTACCCGCCGTGATCTCCGTGGTCCGAGAGCTCGCCGGGGTCGCGCCGGAGGTGAACGGCCAGTTGGTGACGGCCCCGGTCACCGATCCCGCGGTGCTCCCGGCCGTGGTGCGCCGGCTGGACAACGCCGGAGTGGTCATCACCGAACTCACGCTGCGCAATGCCAGCCTGAACGAGGTGTTCCTCTCCCTGACCGGGCGCCCGGCGCAGGACACCGCGCAGAGCGAAGAGACCGAAGGGGCGCTGACATGACCGCCACGACCTCGACCACGCCCGCACCCACCGCACCTGAACTGGCTCCGAGGGTCAGCCCCGCCGAAGGCATCCGGCAGACGATGACGCTTGCCTGGCGCACGCTGGTGCAGATCAGGCATAACCCGTGGGAGCTCGGGGACTTCAGCATCCAGCCGATCATTTTCGTGCTGCTGTTCACCTACGTGTTCGGTGGCGCAATCTTCCCAACGACCGGCGATTACCTAATGTTTGCACTGCCCGGGCTCATCGTGATGAACATGTTTTTCGTCACCATGTACGTCGGCATGGGGCTCAACACGGACCTGACCAAGGGCGTGTTCGACCGGCTGCGTTCGCTGCCGCTCGCCCGGTGGGCACCACTGGCCGGGCGCATCATCGCAGATCTGGTGAAGCAGGCCTGGTCGATCGTTCTGCTGCTCGGCATCGGTGTGGTCCTCGGCTTCCGCGTCGGCACCTCGATGGTCGAGGTCCTCGCGGCCGCTGCACTGGTCCTGGTCTTCGCGCTTGCCTTCTCCTGGGTGTCGGTGCTGGTCGGCGTGCTCGCCAAAGACCCGGAAAAGGTGCAGCTCTTCGGTATGACCGCGCTTTTCCCGATCACGTTCGTCAGCAATGCCCTGGTGCCGACCACCACGATGCCGGGCTGGCTGCAGGCGTTTGTGAACGTCAACCCGGTGACGGTGCTAGCCGACGCGGTCCGCGGGCTCATGGTCGGCGGGCCCGTCGCGGGGCCGGTCCTCGGGTCGCTGCTGTGGGCGGCGGTGATCGTCGCCGTCTTCGCGCCACTCTCGTTGCGAGCACTCAAGCGCCGGGTGTGAGCGGTCCATCACAGCGGTAGCGTCGATGCGTGGCCAGAATCGTCGAGCTGAACTACTACCCCGTCAAAGGGTGCGCCGGTACATCGGTGAGTGAGGCAATGTTGACACCCGCAGGCCTCGCACACGACCGCAGTTTTATGGTCATCGACGAGGACAGCGTGTTTCGCAGCCAGCGGCACAGTCCGCGGATGGCGCTGATCCGCCCGGAGATCAGTGCTGGTAGCGAGCGGCTCACCCTCCGCGCGCCGGGCGTCGACGTAATGCACACCGACGTGGATCTCACGGCTGCTCGGCACGACGTGGAACTGTTCGGCCAGCGGTACCAGGGAATCGACCAAGGCGACGCGGTCGCCGGATGGCTGTCGGAGGTGCTCGGCGCGCCGAGCAGGCTGGTGCGGGTGCCACCGGAACACGACCGCGTGACCCGGGGCCAAACACCGGGCACCGCGGGCTACGCTGACGGGCAACCGCTGCTCATCACCTCACTCACCTCATTGGATCTGTTGAACGAGCGGATCGCCCAGCGAGGTGGCGAACCGTTGCCGATGAACCGTTTCCGCCCCAATGTCGTGGTCGGTGGCTGGGATGAACCGCACATCGAGGACCGGGCCCGCCGGATCAACGTCGGCGACGCCGAGCTGGGCTACGCCAAGCTCGCCGTCCGTTGTGTCGTCACGACAATCGACCAGGAATCCGGCACGAAGGTAGGCCCGGAACCGCTGCGCACCCTCGCCGACTACCGCCGTGCGGCCGAGGGTGGCGTGGCGTTCGGCGTCAAGTTCTCGGTGCTGCGGCCCGGCAAGCTGTCAGTGGGCGACGAGGTGATCGTCCGCTCCTGGGGCGAATCCGAGCTGTAGCACGACGCCTCCGCAGCTGTCGCGGCGGCGAGTCGTTTGGCTCGCACGCCGGCCAGGCCCGATGGAGGCAGCCTGAT
>JBGSWT010000399.1:0-8346 GCA_041751815.1 Pseudonocardiaceae bacterium | reverse complement strand
GCGTTGGAGGGTTTGCTGTCGTTGCTGGGCGCCGGTCGGTCGGCGGTAGATGTCATCGAGGCCATGGACCGTACCGGGCTGTGGGGGCGGCTGTTCCCGGAGTGGGGTGCGGTTCGCGACCTGCCGCCACGGGATCGGGCGCACGTCTGGACGGTGGACCGGCATCTCGTGGAGACCGCGACGCAGGCGGCTCGGCTGACCACCACGGTCGCCCGGCCGGACCTCCTGCTGCTCGGTGCGCTGCTGCACGACCTGGGCAAGGGCCGCGGTGGTGACCATTCCGTCGTCGGCGCAGCGCTGGCCGAGCAGATCGGACACCGGCTCGGGCTGGAGCCGGCGGACGTGACAACTCTCTGTGCCATGGTGCGCCACCATCTGTTGCTGCCCCATACCGCGACGCGCCGGGATCTCGAGGATCCCACGACCGCGCGGCGGGTGACCGAGACCCTCGGTGGGGATCTGATCCTGCTGGAGCTGCTGGTTGCCCTGGCCGAGGCTGACAGTTTGGCCACCGGCCCTGGAGTGTGGACTGAATGGCGCGCCGCGTTGATCTCCGGCTTGGCCGAGCGTTGTCGCGCGGTACTGGCCGGTCGACCGGTGACAGCGCTGGAGCCGCTCTCTGAGGAGCACCGCGCGCTGGCCGAGCAGGTTGCCGCGACCGGCTCACTGCACGTGACGGCGACCGTGACATCGAACACTGCCGCAGCAGGGCAGGGCGCGGCCTCCACAATCACGGTGGTGACTCCTGGCCGGCCCAGCGTGCTCGCCTTGGCCGCAGGGGTGCTTGCGCTGCACTCGCTGCAGGTCCATTCCGCGGACATCCGGGTCGTCGAACTTCCCGCCGGAGGCTCCGTGGTGGTGGACACCTTCACCGTCTCGCCACGCTTCGGGCGCTTGCCCGACGTCGCGCTGCTGCGCCAGGACCTGGTGCGGGCGCTGGACGGCTCGCTGACATTGGCGGACCGGCTGGTCGCCAAGGAGCGCGACTATGGTGAGGACCCAAGGTGCCAAACCACAGCGTCCGAAACGGGATCCGCCGAGACCGACACCAGGGTGCTGTGGTTCGACGACGAGGCCACCGCAGCGGTGATCCTTGAGCTTCGCACCACCAACCACCGCATCGGGTTGCTGTACCGGGTTGCCGCGGCGTTGGAGAGCAGTGCGGTGACTGTTCGCTGGGCACGGATCGCCACGCTGGGCAGTTCGGTAGTGGACTCGTTCTGCATCACCGGATCCGATCGGCCCGGGTCCGACCGGCACAGCGCGTTGTCGCCGAAGGCGCGAGAGTTGGTGGAACGGGCGGTGCTCAGTGCTGCTCGGTGAGCGCCCAGCTACGATCCGGCCGCATGTACCGAACTCGCGACGAGGCCGTCCCGGTCAGCCCGCCGTTCGAGATCGTGTTGCGGGGGTTCGACCGCCAGCAGGTCATTGATCACGTCGAAGCCCTCAAGACTCGTGTCGCGACGATCGGGGCCGAACGCGACGCTGCGCTGCAGCGGGCCGCCGACCTCAGCGAGCAATTCGAAAATCTGCGCCGCGAAGCGGTCGAGGCGACCACTCAGGTTGAACGGCTACGCCGGGAAGCGACGGAGGCGGCCAGCCAGGTCGATCGTCTCGAGCGCTCCCCGCTGACCGCAGCGACCGCCCGGATCCAGCGCATGCTGCAGATGGCCGAGGACGAGGCCGCCGAACTGCAGATCAGTGCCGAGCAGGAGAGCACGTCCCTGCGCGAAAGCGCCCACGCCGAGGCCGAGGAGCTGCTGCGCGAGGTCACCCAGCGGTGCCAGCACCTCGAGGCGGAGTCGGAACGTCGTCGTCAGACTTCGGAGGCCGAATCCGCAGCTCGATGCCAGCAGGCGGAGCTGGACGCCGATCGTCACGCGCTGGCGGCCGAGCAGCGGTCTGAGCACCACATCGCTCGGCGCCGCGCCGAGACTGAAGCCTGGATCAGTGATTACCAGACCCGCAGTACCGCCGCCCTGTATTTGATCCTGCAGCTGGCAGCGCAGCGGCTGACCAGCCGGATGGCCGAGATCCAGCGCCAGGCCACCGCACTCCGGAACCTGCGAGCCGACATCGCTGATCAGGTGTCCGCGGTGCACCGCTTGATGGTGGAGGCGGTCGGTCTGGTCGATCAACCCACCTCAGCCGAGGACACCGAGGCTGTGGAGTCTGTGCAGGCCGCAGATCAACCCACAGCAAGGTTCGGGCTGCATCCGTAGGTAGGTCTACCTAGTCGCGACCGCGGGGTTTCACGCTAGCCGGCGGTGTTCGCCAATGCCACGCTGGTCGGGTGGCTCGGCAGCGATCGGGCGGACGCGGGGCTGTCGCCCGTACTGGGAAGTCGGGCGGCGGGTGTGTCGCTGGAGATCGCAACGGTCAGTACCGGACCGCCGGTAGCTCGGGGTGGGGCTCGGGCACCGGCGGTCCAGGCTCTTGTCTCGGCGGCGGGCCGCTACGCTGGCAGTACAACAGCCAGACTCCGGGGCCACCTCACCCCGCCGGACTCCAAGGGAGCGCGACCGGCGTGTTCGACACCCTCTCCGACCGGCTCACGTCAGCGCTGTCCGATCTACGGGGCAAGGGCAGGCTGTCTGACAACGACATCGACGCCACCGCCCGTGAGATCCGCATCGCGCTGCTTGAGGCTGACGTCGCACTGCCGGTGGTCCGCCAGTTCGTCGCACAGATCAAGGAGCGGGCCAAGGGCGCCGAGGTCTCTGCTGCACTGAACCCCGCCCAGCAGGTCATCAAGATCGTCAACGACGAGCTCATCGGCATCCTTGGTGGGGAGACCCGACGCCTCGAACTGGCCAAGACACCCCCGACCGTGATCATGTTGGCCGGTTTGCAGGGCTCCGGAAAGACGACGCTGGCGGGCAAGCTTGCCCGGTGGCTGCGCAACCAGGGCCACACCCCGCTGCTGGTCGCCGCGGACCTGCAACGACCCAATGCGGTCACCCAACTTCAGGTAGTCGGTGAGCAAGCCGGCGTGCGGGTGTTCGCGCCGGAGCCCGGCAACGGTGTCGGCGATCCGGTCGATGTCTCACGCCGCGGACTGGCGGAGGCCCGTGCCCGCCAACACGACATCGTGGTGGTGGATACCGCCGGACGGCTGGGCATCGATGCCGAGTTGATGCGCCAGGCCGCTGACATCCGCGACGCGGTGCAGCCCGACGAGACGCTGTTCGTCGTCGACGCCATGATCGGCCAGGATGCAGTGACCACCGCCGAGGCATTCCGTGACGGCGTCGGATTCACCGGCGTCGTGCTCACCAAGCTGGACGGTGACGCCCGCGGTGGGGCGGCGCTGTCGGTGCGGCAGGTCACCGGTGCGCCGATCATGTTCGCATCCAACGGGGAGAAGCTGGAGGAGTTCGATGTCTTCCACCCGGACCGGATGGCCAGCCGGATCCTGGGTATGGGAGATCTGCTCACCCTGATCGAGCAGGCCGAGCAGGCGTTCGACGCCGAGCAGGCCGAGCAGACCGCAGCCAAGATCGGCAGCGGGGAACTGACCCTGGAGGACTTCCTCGAGCAGATGCAGGCGATCCGCAAGATGGGGCCGATCGCCAACCTGCTGGGGATGCTGCCCGGGGCGGCCCAGATGAAGGAGCAGCTCGCCGAGGTCGACGACAAGCAGCTGGACCGGCTGCAAGCCATCATCTGCGGTATGACCCCTGACGAGCGGGCCGACCCAAAGATCATCAATGCCTCCCGGCGGCAGCGCATCGCCCGGGGCTCCGGGGTGACGGTCAGCGAGGTCAACCAGCTGGTCGACCGGTTCTTCGAGGCTCGCAAGATGAGGCAGCAGATGGCCGGGCACTTCGGCTTCCCCGGGACCGGCCCCGGGCGCCGAAATCGCAAGGGCCGCAAGGGCAAGAAGGGCAAGGGACGTGGCCCGACGACGCCGAGGGTGCGCGGTGGTTTGCCCGGGGGGCTGCCTGGGGGCTTGCCCGGTGCGCTACCCGGTGGATTGCCTGGGGGGATGCCCGATCTATCCGGCTTAGACCAACTGCCGCCCGGTTTCGACCCGTCGAAGCTGAGGTTCCCCAAGAAGTGAGGGTGCCTTCTGGTGGGCCCTCTACGGCGTACCAAACCCAGGCCATGCACCTTCGCGGCGTACTGCTGCCATCCGGCGAACCCGGGGAACTGTGGGTGGCCGACGGCCTGATCTGCACCGCCCCGGTACCCGGGGCGGTTACTGTCGTCGATGGCGGTTACGTGCTGCCCGGCTTGGTCGATGCGCACTGCCACGTCGGCATCGGCCCGCAGGGACAGGAGAGCCTGGCCGAGGCCGCCGAGCAGGCCGCGATCGACCGGGACGCCGGCACCTTGCTCATCCGGGACTGTGGAGTCCCTACCGACACTCGCCCGCTGCAGTCCCGTGACGACTTGCCGCGGATCATCCGGGCTGGGCGTCACCTGACTCGCCCCAAGCGCTACATCCCGACCATCGGCGTGGAGCTGGACGATCCCGGGCTGCTTGCGCAGGCGGTGCAGGAGCAGGCGGCGACCGCCGACGGCTGGGTCAAGCTGGTCGGCGACTGGATCGATCGCTCGATCGGTGATCTGGCCCCCTTGTGGCCCGATGACGTGCTGGTCGAGGCGATCGCTGCGGCGCATGCCGCCGGCGCCCGGGTCACTGCGCATGTCTTCGGTGAGGACGCGTTGCCGGGGCTGATCGCCGCCGGGATCGACTGCATCGAGCATGGCACCGGCCTATCCGCCGACACCATTAACGAGATGGCCGCCCGCGGCACCGCCCTGGTTCCCACACTGATCAACATCGAGACGTTCCCGGCGATCGCCGACGGCGCCGGGAAGTACCCGCGCTACGCGGCGCACATGCGCGCACTGCATGCGGGCCTTCGGGACGCCATCGGTTCGGCTATCGAGGCGGGGGTTCCGGTTTACGCCGGCAGTGACGCCGGTGGTGGCATCCGGCACGGTCGTCTGGTCGACGAGATTGTCGCGTTGCGCACGGTCGGGCTGGACGGTGAGCAGGCCCTCGCGGCGGCGAGCTGGGCGGCCCGCGACTGGCTGGGGGTGCCCGGCCTGGTGCCCGGTGCACCCGCCGACCTACTGGTCACTCGCACCGATCCGCGCCTGGATGCCAATGCGTTGCGGGATCCGGCGTTGCTGCTGCTGCGTGGCCGGGCCTGGGGACAATGACACTCCACGGACATTCGACGGATACTTGGCGGGACATTAGCGCGGAATTGGGCGGACATTGGGCACACGGGTCCATCTCCGACGACCTCCGATGACGAGGAGAAGCCGTGAGCACCCCTGAGCCTCCCCAGCAGCCTGTGGTGCCACCCCCGCAGGGACCTGCCGTGGCCGGGACCATCCCGCCGCCACCGGAGGCGATGCCGGCCCTGCGAGACAACCGCCGTGGCTGGCTCATGTTCGGGTGCTTCGCCATCGGTGAGGTGACCTTCTTGGCGGCGTCACTGCTGGTGCTGCTGCCCTTCGCGCTCGCCTCCCCGCGCCAAGGTGCGGACGGGCCGTTGCCTCCCGCAGCGTTGGTCGTCGCGCTCGTCGTGCCCACCGTGCTGGCCGCCCTAGTGGCGACTATCGGTGCTGCGTTGCTCGGTGCGGGGAACCTGGCGCAACGGCTGCGTAGCCCGCTGTCGATGCGGTGGCGACTGTCCGATGTTGGCGTCGGGCTGCTGCTGGGCGTCGTCGGCTTGGTCATCACCATCCCGGCCGCCGGCGTCTGGGCGCGCTGGGTCGGCACCAGCCAGGCGAACTCAGCGGTGGGGGAGGCGTTCGACGGCCTGCGGCTGCCGCTCGGGATGGCGCTCATACTGTTCTTCGCCGTGTGGCTGATCGCGCCGTTGTGCGAGGAGGTGCTCTACCGCGGCGTGCTGTGGCGGGCCATGGAGTACTGGCAGTGGAATCGTTGGGTGATCTTCGGATTGACCACGGCGCTTTTCTCCGTCGCTCATCTGGAACTGCTGCGCACTCCGCTGCTACTGGTCATCTCATTGCCGATCGCGCTGGCCCGGATGCTCACCGGCAATCTGCTGGCCAGCGTTGTCGCCCACCAGGCGAACAACTTCCTGCCCGCGGTCGGGCTCCTGCTCATCACCCAAGGATTAGTCCCCGCGTGACCTGACCCCCTGCCGGCGTGTCGTGCTCTCGTGCCCGCTGTGTCGTGCTCTCATGCGCGATGCGTGGGCAGGTGCCACGGATGCCCGGATGGTCTGGCACAATGAGACGCTGTTGTCACGGCGCGCCCTCTCACCGTGCTGCGACAACTAACCTGACCTTATGGGCAGCGTCAGTCCGTGTCCCCACCATGGGCCGTGCACGCTCACCGTGACCACTCGTGCGTTTGACAGGAGTAGTTCGACCCGTGGCTGTCAAGATCAAGCTCATGCGACTCGGCAAGATTCGCCAGCCCTACTATCGGATCGTCGTCGCCGACGCCCGCACCCGCCGCAACGGCAAGGCGATCGAGACGATCGGCAAGTACCACCCCAAGGAGGAGCCCAGCTTCATCGAGGTTGACTCCGCACGGGTGCAGTACTGGCTCGGTGTTGGGGCCCAACCCACCGAACCGGTACAGCACATCCTCAAGGTCACCGGTGACTGGCAGCGGTTCACCGGTCAGCCGGGCGAGGAGGGAACGCTGCGGCATGCCGAGCCCAAGCCGGACAAGGCTGAGCTGTTCAACCGGGCGTTGGCTGAGGCAGGCGAGATGCCGACCACCGAGGCCACCACGCCAAGGAAGAAGAACCCCCGCAGGACCGATACCGGCACTGCCACGAGCCCGGCCCCGGTTACGGCGCCTGAGCCTGCCCCAGCCGGAGCTGACGACCAGGAGGACACTGCGAAGGCAGCGGACGGGCAGGTGTGAAAATGCTGGCGGATGCGCTCGAGCATCTCGTGAGGGGAATCGTCGACAACCCTGACGATGTGCGCGTCCAGCTGGTAACCACACGGCGGGGCCGCACTCTCGAGGTGCACGTCCACCCCGATGATCTCGGCAAAGTGATCGGTCGAGGCGGGCGTACTGCCACGGCGCTGCGCACGGTGATGAGCGGTATCGGCGGGCGTGGAGTGCGGGTCGACGTCGTCGACACCGACCGCTGACCCTGCGGCAGGGACTCAACCATGCAACCGGGCAGCGACACTCACAGCAGCGACACTCACGCCGGGGACACCCAAGGCGGGGATGCTGGGCCAACGCGGGCAGTCGGTCGGATCGGCAAGCCCCACGGTGTCCGCGGTGAGGTGACGGTGCAGGTGCGCACCGACTCCCCGGAGGAGCGATTTGTTGTCGGCGCGCAGCTCGCTGCTGGCGCTGGCCAGACGCTGACCGTGGACACCGTCCGTCCGCATGCGGGAAATCTGCTCGTGCGATTCGCCGGGGTGACTGATCGCGCTGCGGCAGCGGAGCTGCGCGGTGCCCTGTTGACCGTCGAGGCCTTCGAGTTGCCCGACCTGGATGACCCCGACGAGTTCTACGACCACCAGCTCGAGGGTTTGGCCGCAATCGGGCCCGACGGCGCGCAGCTGGGCACAGTGCGCGAGGTCGTGCACGCCCCGGCCAGCGACCTGCTGGTGCTGGAGACCGACCACGGCGAGGTGTTAGTGCCATTCGTGAGAGCCATCGTCCCTGAGGTGGATCTGGCTGGTGGCCGAGTGGTGCTCGACCCGCCTGCAGGGTTGCTGGACTGACGAGGTCGCAGCTGTGCTCATTGATGTCGTGACGATCTTTCCCGAGTACCTGACCCCGGCCAGGGAGGCGCTGCTCGGCCGGGCCATCACACGGGATTTGATCACTTTCACGGTGCATGACTTGCGGGACTGGACCCACGATGTGCACCGCGCGGTGGACGACACGCCTTATGGCGGCGGACCGGGCATGGTGATGCGCCCGGATATCTGGGGCGAGGCGTTGGACGAGGTACTCGCCGGTGAACCGGTGCCTCGGTTGGTGGTGCCCAGTCCCGCCGGACGGCGGTTCACCCAGCAGCTGGCTACCGAGCTGGCCGGGCAGCCGCGGATCGTCTTCGCCTGCGGTCGATACGAGGGCATCGACCAGCGGGTGATCGATGATGTGGCCGAGCGGATGGTTGTCGATGAGATCTCGATCGGTGACTACGTGCTCGTCGGGGGCGAGGTGGCCGTGCTGGTGATGGTTGAGGCGATCGCTCGGTTGCTGCCCGGGGTGCTGGGCAACCCCGCCTCGGCACTGCAGGACTCATTCTCCGATGGCTTGTTGGAGGGGCCCTGCTATACCCGCCCCGAGGTATGGCGCAGCCGCGAGGTTCCCGCCGTGCTCCGGTCAGGCAATCACGCTGCGATCGCTCGCTGGCGCCGGGACCGCGC
>JBGSWT010000398.1:0-2813 GCA_041751815.1 Pseudonocardiaceae bacterium | reverse complement strand
CCGCCCAGGCACTGGTTCCCGGCCGTACGGTCATCGGCGTCCGGGACGTCCGAGCGCTGCGCTGGCTCGCGGTCGCCCCACCGGTCACCGTCACGACCAGCGCGACGCTCGACCCGGACGGCAACGTGACCGTGGTGCTCGACGGCTACGCGCGAGGCACGGTACTGCTCGCCGCCGACTACCCGGCGCACCCCCAGCTGCCAGATCCGCCGCTGACCGGGCAACGGCCCTGTACTGATGGTGTGAGGGAGGTCAGGGCGCAGGACCTTTACACCGACCGGTGGATGTTCCACGGCCCGGCCTTCCAAGGTGTCGCCGAGCTCGGCCCGATCGCCGATGACGGAATCACCGGCGAGCTGATCGTTCCACCCGCACCAGGGGCGCTGCTAGATACCGCCGGGCAACTGCTCAGCTTCTGGGTCATCACGCGAAACAGTCGGGACCGGATTGCGTTCCCCGCCGGGATTGACCACGTGCACTACTACGGCTCGCCTCCTAGGCCCGGCGAGCGGGTGCGGTGCGTGGTCCGGATCCGCTCCATCTCCGCCACCGAAGTCGTTGCTGACCTCGAGTTGCGGCGCGTGGATGGTCGGCTGTGGGCATGCATCGACCGGTGGCGGGACCGCCGATTCGATAGCGACGAGGTGACGTGGCCGATCTTCCTGTTCCCGGAGCGCCACCGGATCGCGCAGCGCCAGCCCGGCGGATGGTTCTTGGTCCGCGATCGATGGTCGGATCCGGCGACCCGAGAGCTGATCATGCGTCGCTATCTGAGCAGCGCCGAGCGAGCTGAATACCAGCGGCGTACCCCTCGGGCGGCACGGCAGTGGCTGCTGGGTCGGATCGCGGTCAAGGACGCGGTCCGGCAGTGGCTCTGGGACGCCGGTGCCGGTCCGGTGTTCCCGATCGAGATCACGGTCAGCAACGACGCCTCGGGAAGGCCGCGGGTCGCGGGCCCGTTCACCGAAGCGCCGGAGGTGTCTCTGGCGCATACCGGATCGGTGGCCGCCGCACTGGTCGGCGATCCCGGGTGCTCACCCGGCGTGGGCATCGACATCGAGCAGATCACGGAACGGGACGACCACACCGTGTCCGCGATCCTCACCAACGCCGAATGCCGCCTGCTCGATGCCGTGTGCTCATCGGTTGCCGACCGACCGAGCTGGGTGACCCGGTTTTGGACTGCCAAGGAGGCCGTTGCCAAAGCCGTGGGCACCGGCTTGAGCGGACGACCGCAGCGGTTTGCGATCGAACGGGTCGACGGGGACCGGCTGCTGGTCGCGACCGGCGAGGGATCCAGCCGATGGGTGCAGACCGAGGTGGGCAACGAGCCGGAGCCGTACGCGGTGGCCTGGACGCCGACGGAGGCGGCGGCGCTAGTGCCCCAGGAGATACCTCAGCAGTTATCAGCGCACACAGGAGGGGCAACCTGATGCCGCTTGACCAGATCCTAGCCGAGGTTCGCACGATGCTAACCGAGATCATCGGTGCGGAGTACGCCCTAGGCCTCGACATCGGAATGGAGACGTCGTTCGACGCGGACCTTGAACTGGAGAGCATCGAGTTCGTCAAGCTGTCCACGATGCTCACCGAACGGTACGGCGACCGAGTCGACTTCGTGGCTTTTCTTGCGGCCAAGGAGCTCGACGAGATCATCGAGATGACGGTCGGCGAGGTCGTCACGTACATTGCGGGCTGTCTGGCACTCGCGGGCGCAGTCGATGGCTGAGATCGTCGCGAACGGCGTGCGGCTACACGTCCAGCGGCTGACCCCACGCCACCGACCGAGCCAACCAGGCCTCCCCATCGTGTTCATCCACGGGCTGCGCTTGGACAACCTCTCCAGCTTTTACTACACGCTGGCCAACCCGGTAGCGCAAGCCGGCGCCGAAGTGATCCTCTACGACCTGCGCGGGCACGGCCTGTCCGAGCGCCCACCTACCGGCTACCGGATGAGCGACTCGGTCGCCGACCTCGCCGCGCTGCTCGATGCGCTGGCCATCGACGGACCGGTGCACCTGGTCGGCAACAGCTACGGCGGTACGGTGGCGCTAGGCTTCGCGGTCGCGCACCCGAACCGGGTGGCGAGCATGGTGCTGATTGAGGCCCACTTCAGCGTGGCGGGTTGGGCCGAGCAGGTCACGGCCGAGCAGTCCAGGATTAACAGCGCCTTCGCCAGCAGTGATCTGCGGGATTGGCCCGATCAGCTCGGTCGCAAGATCACCCGGCTGGCGGGGATGGCCGATGACCTGCTCAACCGCACCACGTTCCTGGCTGACCTGAAGACCGTGCAGCCGATCCCGCTGAACCGGCTGCGTAGCCTCACTTGCCCGGTGCGGGCAGTCTACGGCGAGCATTCCGATGTCGCCGACTACGCCCGCGAGCTCGATGAGTTCCTGCCACACTGCGTGCTGACCGTGCTGGCCGGCTGCGGTCACGCGGTGTTGAGGGACGCGGCGGCACAGCTGCGCGGGATTGTCCTGGACTGGTTCGCGACGCAGGCTCGGGTGGGTGCCCGGTGAGCCGGTTCCTGTTCGTGGTGCCACCGCTGGTTGGGCACATCGTGCCCACGGTTGCCCTCGGACGGGAACTGATCGCCCGCCACCATCAGGTCGCCTGGGCTGGGCACGCTGGAGTGGTCGGCCCGCAGCTGCCACCGCAAGCCAGGCTGATCCCGGTCGCGGCAGACCTCGGCGGCCAGACGCTGGACCAGTTCCGGCGCCGCTCGCTGGGCCTGCGGGGGGCAGCGGCATTCCGGTCCTTGTGGGCAGACTTCCTGATCCCGCTGGCGACCTCGATGATCCCCGGCGTCG
>JBGSWT010000397.1:0-5511 GCA_041751815.1 Pseudonocardiaceae bacterium | reverse complement strand
GATCTGTTGATCATCGACGAGGCCTATGCCGGCCGGCTCGGCGAGGCGCTCGCGGCCGCGCCGCTGACCGTCGCGAGCGTCGAGGAGAAGCCCTACACGCGGCGGCCCTATCCGCCGTTCATGACCTCCACGCTGCAGCAGGAGGCCAGCCGCAAGCTGCGCTTCTCGGCGGAGCGGACGATGCGCACCGCGCAACGGCTCTACGAGAACGGCCACATCACCTACATGCGGACCGACTCCACCACCCTGTCGGAGACAGCCATCGCGGCGGCTCGAGCCCAGGCCCGTGAGCTCTACGGCGAGCGCTTCGTGCCCGACGGGCCACGGCAGTACACCCGCAAGGTCAAGAACGCCCAGGAGGCGCACGAGGCGATCCGGCCTGCCGGGGAGACCTTCCAGACACCGGGCCAGATGGCCAGGGCGCTGGACACCGACGAGTTCCGGCTCTACGAGCTGATCTGGCAGCGCACCGTCGCCTCGCAGATGGCCGACGCGCGCGGCACCACCATGAGCGTGAGAATCACCGGTGCTGCTGCTACGGGAGAGGACTGCACGCTCGCCGCGTCAGGTCGCACCATCACCTTTCCCGGTTTCCTCAAGGCTTACGTGGAAACTGTCGACGAGCAGGTCGGCGGGGAGGCCGATGATGCCGAGCGCAGGCTGCCGCAGCTGACCGAGGGCCAGCGCGTCATCGCTACCGAGCTGCAGCCTGAGGGGCACACCACCACTGCGCCGCCGCGCTACACCGAGGCCAGCCTGGTCAAAGCCCTGGAGGAGCTGGGCATCGGCCGTCCGTCGACCTATGCCTCGATCCTCAACACCATCCAAGACCGTGGCTATGTGTGGAAGCGCGGTTCGGCACTGGTGCCGTCCTGGGTGGCCTTCGCGGTGGTCGGCCTCATGGAGCAGCACTTCGGGTGCCTGGTCGACTACGACTTCACCGCCGCCATGGAGGACGAGCTGGACTCCATCGCCGCCGGTGCGCAGCAGCGCACCGCATGGCTGACCAGCTTCTATTTCGGCTCGGAGCAGGGTGGCGCCTTGTCGGTGGCCCGCTTCGGTGGACTCAAGAAGCTGGTCGGGGTGAACCTGGAGGAAATAGACGCCCGCGAGGTCAACTCCATCCAGCTGCTCACTGATGATGCGGGGCGAGACGTGGTGGTCCGCGTCGGGCGCTACGGTCCGTACCTGGAAAGGATCGTCGAAGGAGACTCGCAGCGGGCCAACCTGCCCGACGACTTGCCGCCCGATGAGCTGACCGCAGAGGTCGCGGAGAAGCTGTTCGCCATCCCGGTGGAGGGCCGCTCGCTGGGCACCGATCCGGTGAGTGGGCATGAGATCGTCGCCAAGGAGGGCCGCTACGGGCCCTACGTCACCGAGCTGTTGCCCGATCCGGGCCCAGAGAACAATGCTGCGAAGAAGTCCAAGCCACGGACCGGCTCGCTGTTCAAATCCATGAGCCTGGAAACGATGACGCTCGACGATGCGTTGCGGCTGCTCTCGCTGCCTCGGCTGGTGGGCACCGACCCGGAAACCGGTGATGAGATCACCGCCCAGAACGGCCGCTACGGGCCTTACCTCAAGAGGGGCACCGACTCTCGGTCCTTGGCCGACGAGGAGCAGCTCTTCACGATCACCTTCGATGAGGCGCGCAAGATCTACGCCGAGCCCAAGCGCCGGGGCCGCCAGGCCGCCGCCAAGCCGCCGTTACGCGAGCTGGCCCCGGATCCGGTAACCGGCAACCCCATGGTGATCAAGGAGGGTCGCTTCGGGCCTTACGTCACCGACGGCGAGGGCGTCAACGCATCGCTACGCAAGGGCGACAGCGTCGAGACGCTCACCGATGAGCGCGCCGCTGAGCTGCTCGCCGAGAAGCGCGCCAAAGGCCCCGCTCCGCAACGCAAGGGCAGTCGCGCCCGGAAGGCCGCGACTGCCTCGTGAGTGCGAATCGGTGTTAGAGCACCGATTCGCACTCACGAGGTTTCTGCGACCATGGGCGTATGAGCGAGCCGATGCCCCCGTCGGACGCGTTGTCTGGGCTGGATGGCACCCAGCTGCCCGATCCGTTGCCTACGCTGCCTGATCCGTTGGCCGGACCAGAGCAGAGCACCTGGCACACGTCTGAGTTCCCGCCGTTTGTGCTGCCGCCCCTTCCGGACGCCAGTGCGATACGGGAGGCGATCGCTGCAGCACTCGGGGACAATTACGGCGACACTGCGCCAGCCGCGGATCAGGATCTTGACCCGGCGCCGGCGCCGCAGGCGACTGAGCAACCGGATGCCCCGCAGCCCAACGTTGGAGTGCCACCGCCCTCTGCCACGTCGTCGGGCGAACCAGCAGCACCGCCAACGCCGCCAGCAGGGGCGCCAGCGGGAGGGTCGTCGCGTACCGGCGGGGAGGAACGCTCGTCCACGCATCGACCACAGATGACTGCGCCGATCCCCGCCACTCCGTCGCAGCCCCGCCGTACCGGCGGTGGCTTGCGTTACCGTCCAGCGAAGGGCACTGCAGCTCGCGAGCCTGTGTCGCCGGCTGACCTCCGTCGCCGGATTCGCGGACAACGTGGCGGATTGTCGCTGCGGACGAGCTCCGATGGGGGCGCGACTGCCGTCTTCCTGGTGATGTCGATCATCGTCCTGCTGATGCTGTACTTCATCATCACTGGCTTTATAGCGTCGATCTCCAGCTTCTTCCAGTGACCTGCTGTCCGCATCGCGCGGGCTCAGCGGGGCTATCAGGGTGCAGGTAAGCCCGCTAAGCCTGCTGAATGTGGAGGCGTAGCCGCTGCGTGGCAGACTCTGCGCGTTGCTGACGGTAGCTGAGCGGGAGCTGTGATGTGATGCGTGTCGTCTCGGCCGTCCTGGCGCTGGCCGCTGCGCTGGTTGGTTGCTCGGCGGGGGGCGGCGAGCTCACTGGCGCAGATGCAACACCAGCGTCGTCGCCCAGCGCACCGGCTGGTCCCATCCCACCGGTGGTCAATCCCAGGAATCTGGCGGTCATAGGGCCGTGCCTGCTGTTCACTCCGGCGCAACTCGAAAGTAACCGGATTGATCAGCCTGGCCGACCCAAGGATGTTCTCGGTTCCGCCGGATGCGAGTGGGGCGACCGGGCGCGCACCCGTCAGATCAGAATCTTCGTGGACCTCGGCTCCGATGTGCTGCGCAACGTCTACGCCAAGCGGGAGAACTTCCCGCTCATGGAGGTGACCCAAGTGGCGGGTTATCCGGCTATCCGCACCATGGACGACGTGAACGGGACCACCTGTTACTTCCGGGTCGCGACCGCCGAGAGACAGACACTCGTCCTCGGGTTCACGTCGCTGCAGCGAGGCACGGACGATCCCTGCGAACCGGCCCAGGCGCTCGCCGAGACCGTCATCGGTAACCTGCCACCGCTGAAGGCTTGAGTGCGGAGACCACGTTGGCCCTGGCCTTCCGCTCTCAGCTCGCGCGGCGCCGATGTGGCAGGGGGCTGGCGCACCTGCTTGACTCGATCCGGATGTGACATTGGGTTGACCACCGCTGTTGGCGGGCACACTACGGTGTCACCACAGCGAGCCACGCGGAGCAACATGGACCCCCCAGCCGAGCACGACCTGACGGGCTCCACCGCGGGCCGGGTGCGTGGCGTGCTGGCCATTCCTGCGTTCCGCCGGCTGTGGGGCGTCACGGCGCTCACCGCGACCGCGGAGTGGCAGTCCCTGCTGGCTCTTTCCGCGTTGGCCACTCAGCTCACCAGCGGCTACCAGGCGCAGAGTTTCGCGCTCGGCGGAGTGGTGGCGACCAAGCTGCTGCCCGCGCTGGTGCTCGGTCCGCTGGCCGGGGCGTTGGCCGACAAGCTGGATCGCCGGCACGTGATGGTGGTCTGCGACGTGCTGCGGGCCGGACTGTTCCTGTCCATCCCGCTGGTCGGCGAGTTGGCGTGGTTGTTCATTGCGACCTTCCTCATCGAGGTCTGCGCGATGTTCTGGATCCCGGCCAAGGATGCCTCGATCCCGAACCTGCTGCGCCGCCGCGACCAGGTGGAGACCGCCAACCAGCTCGCGTTGATCATGACCTACGGGGTGGCCGTGCTCGTCGCCGCTGGGGTGTTCACCGGGCTGTCCAAGCTCGGCCCGGTGCTCAGCCAAGCCGGGCTGATTTCCGGCGCCGAAGGATCGGCGTATCTGGCGCTGACCATCAACGGTATCGCCTACGCATTCTGTGCACTGGTGGTAGGAACTCGGATCCCGGAGATCTCCGGCCGAGCTATGACCCGGCGTGCGGCCCAACCCGGTTTGCTTGCGATGTTGCGCGACGGCGTGGTCTTCGTCCGTGGCACACCGTTGGTGCGCGGCCTGGTCACCGGGATTATCGGTGCCTTCGCCGCGGGCGGCGCCGTCATCGCCTGCGCGAAGCTGTACTCCACGAGCTTGGGCGGTGGTGACGCCGCCTACGGGCTGCTGTTCGCGTCGCTGTTCGTCGGTCTGGGTCTGGGCATGGCTCTCGCCCCGCAGGCGGCCCGCCGGATCCGGCACCGCCGGTTGTTCGGGCTCGCGATCGTCGGGGCTGGGTTGGCGCTGATCGCCGTGGCGGTTGCGGCGCATCTGGTTGCCGCGCTGGCCGCCGTCATCCTGGTGGGATGCGCCGCGGGGATCGCATTCCTGACCGGTCTGACCATCATCGGCGAGCAGGTGGCCGATGAGATGCGCGGGCGCACGATCGCCTTCATCCAGTCACTCGTCCGGCTCGCCCTGCTCGCCTCGATGGCGCTGGTCCCTCTCGCGGTGGGATTGGTCCAGCAGCGCACCATCACCCTGTTCAGCGAGCAGGTGACCATCGACGGCACTCGTCCGGTGCTGCTGTGCGCCGGACTGCTGGCGGCCACGGTCGGGTTGCTTGCGCACCGCCAGATGGACGACCGGCTCGAGGGGTCATTGCTGGGTGACCTGCGTGCCGCCGTGCGGCGCAGGCGTTCGGAACCGAGCCCTCCGGGCGGCGCGGGATGAGTGTCTGGGACGCGGTGGTCGGCCAGGATCCGGTGGTCGCCACGCTGCGGGAAGCCGCCCAGATTGCGGCCGGGGCGATGACCCATGCCTGGCTGTTCACCGGTCCTCCCGGCAGTGGTCGTTCGGTTGCGGCGCGAGCCTTCGCCGCCGCACTGCAATGCACCGATCCGGACAATGGGCCGGGGTGTGGCGCCTGCCAGGGTTGCCGGACCACGCTGGCCGGCACCCACGCCGACGTCCGTGAGGTGGTACCCGAAGGCCTGTCCATCTCGGTGGCGGAGATGCGCGCGCTGGTATCCGGCGCGTCTCGGCGGCCCTCGGCGGGCCGCTGGCAGGTGCTGCTCATCGAGGACGCCGACCGGCTCACGGAAGGCGCGGCCAATGCCCTGCTCAAAGCGGTCGAGGAGCCCCCGCCGCGCACCGTGTTCCTGCTCTGCGCGCCCTCGAACCACCCCGAGGACATCGCCGTGACGTTGCGCTCGCGCTGCCGGCCGGTCGGGCTGCGGACCCCTCCTGCGCGGGCG
>JBGSWT010000396.1:0-2237 GCA_041751815.1 Pseudonocardiaceae bacterium | reverse complement strand
GCGGCGATCCGGGCCGGGCTGGCCGGACCTGTCGCCATCACCCCGGCTTCGACGGAGGGGGAGGCGTGGACCGTCGCACGCCAAGACAGCCGCTGGCCGGTCGAGCTCAACACAGTGGCCGTTGACCCGACCACCGGCGCGATCGTCGACCGGGTGAACTGGGTGGACTACCCGCTACTGGCCAAGGCCACCACCCTGGGTATCGCATTCCACGAGGCGACACTGTTCGGGCTTGCTAATCAGATCGGGCTGACCGCGCTGGCCATCGGTCTGATCGTGCTCATGGTGGCCGGCTACCGCATGTGGTGGCTGCGCCGACCCGCCGGTGGGCTGGGCGCCCCGCCGCGACTGGGACCACTGCTGCGTCGCGCGCCGATCACCGTGCTGATCGGGTTCGGGGCGCTGTTGATTCTCTTGCCTACCCTCGGCGCGGCATTTCTGCTATTCCTCGTCCTGGAGCACATCGTGCGAGCTGTCCGCGACCCGGGAGCAGCACACGACGAGGTGTGACGACCGGTAGGGGGTCGACCGCCACCTCAGCGGCACATGGCGGCCGGCTGAGAGGATGTGGTCGTGAGCAATACCCAGATCATCATTGTGCTGGCGGTAGCCGCGGCTGTGTTGGTCATATTCGGCTGCTTGATCTTGGTCGTGGTGATCCGGCTGCGTCGCCTGGTGAACTCACAGCTGAAGACACTCGATGACCTGCTGAGGGCGCAACGCGCTGAGCAAGGCGGCCCCGACACGCCCCGTGAGTCCTCATAGTGACGGAGCCACGTCGTGCGCAACGGTGGGCGACGGATGTCGTGGGGCTACGTTGAGCACCAGGGACCGGCGGCGGGTTGAGACGAGGGTGAGACGTGGAAGCCAGACGTAGGCCAGAGGAACTCTCGGAGCAGCAACGCCAGCGGCTTCACCAAGCCCATCAGCGCTTGCGCAATGCCTCGCACGCTCTTGAAGCATTAACCGTGGTCGAGCCGGTCCGAGGCCGCTGGGTTGCTACTCCCGCGCCGGCCGAAGCCCTCGATGCGGCGCAGAATGATCTTCACGATGCCTGGCAGGAGTTCTTGCGGGCTCAGCAGGAGCTGCTGTGCTGCGAGCCTCCCGCTGGTGCTCTCGACGCACCGTCCGGGGGCCAGTAGTGCGCGTCGGCATCGGTGTCACTTCTGCTGCATTGTGAGTCCTGAGCGGTTACGCTTTGCTCATGATCGAAGAGAGCAGTGAGCAACCTCCCCAGACGAATGAGCCGGCGAGCACGGCCTCGCCTAATGACATGGCGGCAGCGCTGGCGGACATGAAAGCCTCGTCACCGTCGATGAGTGCAGCGATCGACGCCGCGGGGATCACGCCTAGCACACTGGCGGGCTCACACGACCGAGCCACGTCAGACGAGCATGACGCTGCCCGGCCGGCCACCGAAGAGGGAAGCCAGGGCTAGACATTCGCCAGCGCCTCGCCCGCACCACGCGGGGCGGGGCGCTGGTCTCTGGGCATCGCACCGATGCTCGTAGGCAAACTCAGCGTTGAGTGTTCACTCTCTTGTGCAAAGCCGAGCCTAAACTTACCCTCTTTCAGGTGAGCCTATCCTTAGCTAGCGTGAACACCGCGTGACCTGTTACTTGCGTCTGCACGAGATCGCGGTGGCCGTGCATGCCGACGCAAACAACACCGACTGGGACGAGTGTCTCGGACTCTGGCGGGCCGCTGACGGGGTCGCAGGCCGCGACGCCGCGCTTGCGGCGATGCCCGTCACCGCGATCGACCTCGATGACCTGCCGACGGCCGAGCTGGCGCCTTTCGCCGGGCTGATCCTGGCTGGACGCAGTGATCAGGGCCTGCTAGCAGCGATGCAGGATAAGCTACGCGGCTTTCTCGACGAGGGACGCGTGGTGGTCTTCAGCGGGCAGCTGACTCACGACTGGTTGCCGGGCGCGACGGCCTTCGAGCCCAGCTCAGCAGCCGGCGGCGAACCTGGACCGCACCAGCTGGGCGACCACCCGATCTTCTCCAGCGTGTCACCCCCGGACCTCGGCACGAATTTCCTCTACTCGAACGGCCGGCACCGTCCCCCGGCCGGCGCCGAGGTGATCGCGCAGCGCGCGGATGGCACGCCCGGCGCGTACGTGGACCGGGTCTCGACCGGGGGCACCGTGCTGGTGCACGGTGGTGCCAACCTGCTGGCCAACGCCACCACGGACAGCTCAGCCGCGCGGGTCGCGCCGCAACTCATCGAGTGG
>JBGSWT010000395.1:0-5779 GCA_041751815.1 Pseudonocardiaceae bacterium | reverse complement strand
ACCACTTCGGCGCCGCAGTCGGCGAACTCGAGCGCGCACGCGCGCCCGATGCCGCTGCCCGCGCCGGTGATCACCACGAGGTTGTCCTCGAACCGCCCGCGTCGTTGATCGGAGACCTGTGTCTTGCGGGACACCCGCACCCGTGTCTTGCGGGACACCCGCACCCGTGTCTTGCGGGACACCCGCACCCGAGCGCGGCGCAGCGCTCGTCCTTCCGGCCCGCCCTCGGCGTGCTCGATCAGCTCGCTCATACAGCGGGCCACAACATCCGGTTTAGTGCGCGGTAGCCAGTGCCCGCCGGGCAGTACGCGTACCGCGGGGTTGCGGACCCAGCGATCGACGTCGCTCTGGAGTGACGCTGAGACGAACGGATCCCGCCGGGGTACCAGGATTTGCACGGGGATGTCGGTCGTCCGGTCTCTGGGCTGGGCTAGCCGGGGCAGCATGTTCGCCCGGTACAGCTGTAGCCCATGCACCGCATCCGACACAGCGGGGGTGCTGGTGGGCTCCAGGACAGCGAGCGCGCGCCGCCCAATGCCGGTACGCCACACCAACTCCGGTAACAGCGGCAGCTGGAAGAACCCGATGTACCAGCTCGCCATCAGCTGGGTGACCAGTTCGCGCAGCGCCCGCGGCGTCGGGCGGCGTAGCCGTGCCCGGAACCAGTGGGCCGCATGATCCAGGCACGGCCCGGAGATCGACGTGTAGGAGGCGACCCGGCCGCGCAACCACTCGCCGGTCACGGCATGCCAGGTCTGAACTGCTCCCCAGTCGTGGGCCAGCAGATGCACCGGACGATCCGGGCTTACCGCGTCGATCACTGCGGTGAGATCCTCGGCGAGCTGGTCGAGCCGGTATGCCTGGCGGCCGCGCGGTTTCCCGGACTGGCCGGCGCCACGGACGTCGTAGCTCACCACGCGGTAGCGCGAAGCCAACTCGGCTGCCACGCCGTCCCACACGGTGTGGTCGTCGGGGTAGCCGTGCACGCAGACCACCGTGGGCGCGTCGACCAGCCCGGACTCGTACACTCGCAGTCGCGCGCCGTCGGTGGTGATCACTTCGCTGGTCATCATGCGGCCAATGCTCGTTGCCAGCGGTGTACATGCGGAAGATCGTCGTCAAGCCAGCGGGCGCTACCGCTGCCGGTCACCACGAGAATCTCCTCGAACTTCACCCCGACGTCGCGGAAGCCGATGTGCGGCTCGACCGCCCACAAACCCGGAGTCGCCGGGTGGTTGGAGATCTGGTCGTCGGCCCACAGCGGCGAGCGGTGGTGCATCCGCTCCACGATCAGATCACCGACCAGGGTCTGCAAGGAGCGGATGCCGAAGCCGGCCGCGATGAACTTCGGCAGCCGCGAACGCACCTTGCCGACCTGGTGCCCGATGACCCGTCCGGGGTAGACGCGGTGCCGGTTGTCGTAGCCCTGCCGGGTGATCAGGGCGTCGACGTCGCGGTAGATTTGCTGCAGCGGCACGCCCTCGTTGACTCTGTCGACGATCAGTGTCCGGTACTCGGACAGATCGTCCATCAGCTGCTCGTAGATCCGGTTGGTTCCCAGGCAGCCGGCGTAGCCGATGTCGGCCATGTATCCGTCGCGCACCGGCGCACAGTCGAGAATGAAGGGCATGCCCTCTTCCAGCCGCCGGTGAGTGGGGAAGAACTGGAAAGGAGTCCGGAAACCGCGAAACGCGGTGCGGTCACCGAACCACGCGAACGGCGTGTGAAACCAGTCCTGAACTCCGCGCTCGACCAGGTATTCGCGGATCCTGCTGGCTGCCTGCTTCTCCGTCACGCCGGGCTCCAGCGTCCCCGCGACCGCTTGCGCCGCAGCGTAGGCCAATTGCTGCACCTCGCAGAACCGCGCCAGATCGGCGGGATCGGTCACGCCCTTGGTTGCCACCTGTCGCCTCCCTCACGCCACTTCCTACCTCTCCGTAGGAACTTCCTACGTTATGGTAGATTTGTCAAGTGCCGAACCGAAAAGTGGTGCCGCTGACTGGCCCGACCCAGGCGGTTCGCGCTCGGGCTGCCCATCTCGGCCCCGAGCGCCGGCGACCGCTGATCCTCGACGCAGCGTTGGAGGTCTACGTCGAGCGCGGCTATCGCGGCACGTCGATGCAGGCGGTGGCCAATGCGGCGGGCGTGACAAAGCCGGTGGTCTACGAGTGCTACCCCAACAAGGACGAGTTGTTGCTCGCGCTACTGGACCGGGAGGAGCATCGCCTGCTGGATGCCATCACCGATGCGTTGCCGAGGAATCCGACGTTCGACAACGTGGAGGCGGTACTGGCGGCCGGGCTCACGGCCTTTCTCACCGCGGCAGGTCAGGCTACGAACTCATGGCGCGTGGTCTTCGAGTCCCGGCGGGGCTCTGATTCGGTGGTGGCAGTAAGGGTTCGACGGGCCCGGGACATGATCCTCGGTCAGATCCAGGCACTGGTGCGTCTGTACATGGAGTCGGCCGACGTCGACGATGCCGAACGCAAGGTGCCGGTCGTCGCAGAGCTGCTCGCCACGGTGGCCGAGTCATGCGCGCGGATGCTGGTGCTGGAGCACTACCCGTGGACCGCAGCAGAGCTTGCGACCTACGTGTCCCGCCTCGTCACCCACGGCGTCACCCCGTCTAAATAAGAGCAGTCTCGGGTGGTGCAACCGGTGTGGGGTTGGCGGTGTTCAACCGGATGTGAGCGGGACACGCCGCTGCCCATACCCCAGCCAACGGGTATGACCATCAGAAGCGAGACACCATGGACCTGCAGCTCTCCGGCCGTATCGCGGTCGTCACCGGCGCTTCCAAGGGCATCGGGCTGGCCACCACCCGTACGCTGCTCGAGGAGGGCGCTCAGATAGTAGCCGCCTCACGCAAGACCACTCCGGAACTTGACGCACTCGCCAGCCCGGATCTGGTCCATGTCCCCGCCGATCTGATGGATCCCGACGCACCCGCGCAGGTCATCTCCCGTGCGGTGGACGCATTCGGCGGGCTCGACATCCTCGTGAACAACGCGGGCGGGCCGCCCCCCGGTGTGAAGCTGCCGCGCTTTTCGTTCTTGGCTCCCACCGACGCCGACTGGCAGGCGATGTTCGAGTTCAACCTGTTCTCCGCAGTCCGCGCTATCCGTGCCGCCATCCCGCTGATGCTCGGGCGCGGCGGTGGAGCGATCGTCAACGTGTCCTCCGGCCACGCCCGGCAGCCAACCGCCATGAACGTCGACTACGGTGCGGCAAAGGCGGGCATGAACAGCCTCACCAAGGCGCTCTCCGAGGAATTCGGTCCACAGGGCATCCGGGTGAACACGGTTTCCCCAGGGCCGGTTCGCACGGCGTGGTGGACCGATGAGGGCGGCGCGGCCGACATCATGGCCGCTCAAGCCGGCACCGACCGGGACACCGTAATGGACACCGTCGCGCCGGAGATGATGAAGCTGACCACCGGGCGCCTCGTCGATCCGCAGGAAATCGCTGACGCGATCGCCCTGCTCGTCTCGCCACGCTCCGCAAGCACCACCGGCGCCGATTTCGTTGTCGACGCCGGATGGCTCAAAGCGGTCTAAGTCCATTGCCGACCGCCACGTGGATGCTTGTCGCGGTCCAGCAGCGACCTTGGACAGCGACGTGGATGCTTGTCGCAGTCCAGCAGCCGGCGGTAGCTGACCGCCGGCTTATCTCGAGGCTTTGATGGGTCGAGGTCGACGAAGTCGGGCCCGCAGCGGGCGCCGGATCGACCAGAGGTGCATCACGACCAGGCCCAGCAGGAGATAGCTGACGCCCCCGTGCCAGAGGTACTGCGGCGCTACACCCGTCCAGCGCAGCAGCCCGGTCACCGTCATCGCGGCGGCCGCCGCGATGAACAACCCGTACCCGAACCGCCGTCCCACTTGACGCGCGGGCAGCGGCGGACCGTGGCACCGGAAAAGCCGTCCGCGCAGTCCGCGTCGAGTCCACAGGTGCGCGCCAATCAAGCCGATCAGGGCCAACCCTGCCGTCAGGTGCGCCCAAGCCACCGGCACCAGCAGCCAGCAGAGCACCAACAGCGCCAACACCGGCAGGTCGGTGTGTAGGGCCGGCGGTAGTCGCCTCGGGTGCTTTTCGAAGCCCGCCCGCATCGGTGTGGTCATGCCTGCACCTTGCGGGTTCAAGCTGGCTTGAAGTCAAATGACGCCATGGATCTCATCCCGATCGGCCAGGCCGCGGATCGGCTCGGACTGAATCCCTCGGCGTTGCGCTACTACGACGAACGTGGACTGGTGTCCTCGCTTGCGCGGCAGGCTGGGCGACGGATGTACGGACCCGAGGAGCTACGTCGCCTCGCATTCCTCAAGATCGCCCACCACGTAGGGCTATCGCTGGATACCGCCGCCGCCATCCTCGATGCCCCCGGGCCGCAGTGGCGCCAGACCGTACGCGAGCAGATCGCCGAGCTGGATCAGCTGATCACACAGGTACAAGGAGCGCAGAAGTTCCTGACTCACGCGCTGGAGTGCCCGACCGATCATCCCGCCCGCGACTGCGCCACCATGATTGCCACGCTGGACCGGCTCGTCGACGGGACAACCGTCGATCAACTCGCCGCCGAGCACACCTGATCACCCGCGGCAGCCATCCTGAGAAGGTTTTCATCGCCTGTTGAGTTTATCTGGCAGCGGCGTTACCGTGCGGTATGGCCACGGCCCAGCGACTTGGTTTGGTTGACCAGGAGCTCGTCCTCGATCTGGACAGTCTCGGTGCGGACCTGCTGCCCGTCGTCGGCGGCAAGGCGGCGAACCTCGGCGAGCTCATCCGCGCAGGGTTCCCGGTGCCACCAGGCTTCTGCCTCACCACAGTGGCCTACCAGCGGGTCGCCGCGGGTTCCTTCGACCCCGGCGCACCGGACACGGCGCGCCTCGCCGAGCAAGCCCGCACCGCGATCCTCGCGTCGCCGGTACCCCCGGCCGTCGCCGATGCGGTCGAGCGTGCCTACCACGCCCTCGGTGACGACGTGCCGGTTGCGGTGCGTTCTTCGGCTACCGCGGAAGACCTACCGTGGGCGAGTTTCGCCGGCCAGCAGGACACTTTCCTCAACATCGTCGGTGCGGAGGCCGTGCTCGACGCGGTCCGTCGGTGCTGGGCATCGTTGTGGACAGATCGGGCGGTCAGCTACCGGACAACCAACGGCATCGACCACGCCACCGTCCGGCTCGCGGTGGTCGTCCAGCACATGGTCGAGCCGCAGGTCGCCGGGGTGCTCTTCACCGCTGATCCGGTGACCGGCCATCGTGGACACACGGTCATCGATGCCAGCCCCGGCCTGGGCGAGGCGGTGGTGTCCGGCGCGGTCAACCCCGACCATTTCGTCGTCGACGTTGCCGGCACGGTGCTGGAACGCAGGCTGGGTGACAAGCGGGTGGTCGTGCGCTCACTGCCCGGTGGCGGTACCGAACAGGTCGCGCGGCCAGCGGACGCCGGGCAGCCTTGTGTGAGCACTGCGCAGGTCCACGATCTCGCTGCGCTGGGCCAGCGCGTCCAGGCCCATTACGGCGCCCCGCAGGACATCGAATGGGCACTGGATGCGGCCGGGGTGCTGTGGCTGACGCAGGCCCGGCCGATCACCACGCTGTACCCGGTGCCCACCCAGCCAGACGAGCTGCGGGTCTACTTCTGCGTGAGCCTCGCGCAGGGCCTGACCCGTCCGATCACCCCGATGGGAATCGCGGCGTTCCGGCTGATCGCCTCCTGCATATCGGAGGTGGTATTCGGCTCTGCGGTCCCCGACCCGGTCGCCGGGCCGGCGGTGTTC
>JBGSWT010000394.1:0-1718 GCA_041751815.1 Pseudonocardiaceae bacterium | reverse complement strand
CGACTTGGGTGAGGTTTGCGTTTGAGGAGACGCTGATCAGCGTTTCCGGTCTGTTAACCGCCATTTTGGTTGCTGTTGTGGCGCAGTGGTTGATCGGCGCTGTGGCGCATACCTATCGGGGTCGTTTTCCGCTGGGCAGTGTGGACGAGGCCATCAATCTGGCGCTGGTGATGTTCCTGGTGGGGGTGGTGGTGCTGGGTGTGGACCTGGTGTCCGACACCCCGTTGGTGCCCCGGTCGGTGCCGCTGACTGCGACTCTGGTTGCACTCGCGCTGGGTGGTGGGATGCGGTTGGCGATACGGCGGGTTCGTGAGCGGGCTGACCGGCCGGATGAGACCTCAGCCCAACGTGTGATCATTCTTGGTGCCTCGTCGAGCGGGCAGCAGCTGTTGCGTTCGATGCTGTCCGAGCCGACGGGGGGCTATTTGCCGGTGGCGTTGCTGGATGACGACCCGCAGCGGCGCCGGCTGCGTGTTTCGGGCGTCCCGGTGCTGGGGACGCGTCACGATATTGCCGCGGTGGCGCAGCAAACCGGCGCGACCTTGCTCATCATCGCTATTCGCAATGTGGACGCCGCTGATCTGCGTGATGTGGCCGGGCGGGCGATCGACGCGGGGCTTGCGGTCAAGGCGTTGCCGTCTTTCAGCGAGGTGTTCCGCCCGTGGGTGGGCTTGTCGGATCTGCGTGACCTGGACATCGTCGACTTGCTGGGACGACGCCAGATCGATACCGACGTGGCCTCGATCGCTGACTATCTGGCGGGTAAGCGGGTGCTGGTCACCGGCGCGGGTGGGTCCATCGGGGCGGAGCTGTGTCGCCAGATCCATCAGTTCGGGCCGGCCGAGTTGATGATGCTCGACCGTGACGAGTCCGGCTTGCACGCCTTGCAGCTGTCGATCCACGGCACCGCAGTGCTGGATTCACCGGACACCATCCTGGCCGATATCCGTGACGCCGAGGTGGTCCGGATGATCTTCGAGGAGCGCAAGCCGCAGGTCGTCTTTCACGCTGCGGCTCTCAAGCATCTGTCGATGCTTCAGCAGTATCCCGTGGAGGCCTGGAAGACCAACGTGCTCGGCACGCTGAATGTGCTGGAGGCTGCCCGGTCGGTGGGGGTCGAGAGGTTCGTCAACGTCTCGACGGATAAGGCGGCCAACCCGTGCAGTGTGCTGGGCAGCGCCAAGAGGATCGGGGAGCGGCTGGTGGCCGGCGCGGCGGTCGACGAAGAGTCGGTCTTCCTGTCGGTGCGTTTCGGCAATGTCCTTGGCAGCCGGGGTTCGGTGCTGACCACTTTCGCCGAGCAGCTGGCCAAGGGTGGTCCCATCACGGTGACCGACCCGGACGTCACCCGCTTTTTCATGACGATCCCCGAGGCCGTGCAGCTGATCATCCAGGCGGCTGCCATCGGGGCCCCCGGCGAGGCCCTGGTGCTCGACATGGGTGCCCCAGTCCGGATCGCGGATGTCGCGCGGCAGCTGATGGCGATCGCCGGACGCCGGGTGCCGATCGTGTACACCGGCCTGCGGGCCGGCGAGAAGATGCACGAGGAACTCTTCGCCGACAGTGAGGACCGTGACCGCCGTCCGTTGCACCCGGCGATCTCCCACGTCACCGTGCCCCCACTGGATCCCACCGAACTCCATGCCAGGGCCCGCGCCCTCGGCCCGGCCGCCGCACTGCAGGAACTGGCCGCAACAGCAGGCATCCCCCGACCCCGG
>JBGSWT010000393.1:0-10388 GCA_041751815.1 Pseudonocardiaceae bacterium | reverse complement strand
GGCCTCCTCCACCGGTGTCGGCCTGGCGCTGGCCCGGGCGTTGGTGGAGGCCGACGGGGGACGCCTCGAACTCAGCTCGGCACGGCCTGCCAGGTTCGCGGTCTACCTGCGGGTCCCGCGGGGCGAGGAGCTGGCCGGGCCGCCACGCCCCGGCACCGGCGTGGTCCGCTGAGACCTGCTTGCAGGGTCGAAGCATCGACTCTGCTTGGGTGGTCAAGCCACCGGAACTTGGCGCCGCACGTTTTGGTCGGGAAAGACGTACCTTCGGAAGGCCCACCACCGGAAGGCCATCGCTACTGCAGTGCCGATCACGTTGGCGCTGGCGAAGTCGGCCGCCTCCTGGACCAGCAGGCTCACCTGCGGAACCTGGAGATACAGCACGTACCGCGAAATCCACAGTGGGGTCGCGTTGATCACCAGTCCGATGCCGCAGACCGTGAAGAACAACGCCGCCTCCAGGCGACGTTCCCGGCCACCCCGGGTTCGGAAGGACCACTCCCGATTGAGCACGTAGGACACGATTGTCGCGATCAGTACCGCGATGATCTTGGCAGTGACCGGTTTGGGCTCCAGCACCGTCGTCTTGAGCAGCGTGAACAGCGTGATGTCCACGACGTACGCGATGCCGCCGACCAAGGCGAACTTCACCAGCTCGCGGTGACGGACAGCGGTATCCCGGTAGGGCTGCGGGATCCGGGAGAGCACGGCGTCGACCACGGACACCAGCGCAGTCTACGGACCGTAGGCGGCCGCTTCTGTGCACAGTCATCGCGTAGTCGTGCGTTGAGCGGGTACTCGACAGCATGACGAACAATGCATACGACGACCCGCCAGGCTCGTTGACCTTCATCGGAACGGCGACGACCGTGCTGCGGCTCGGTGGATTCACATTGCTGACCGACCCGAACTTCCTGCATCGCGGCCAGCGGGCTACCTGGGCTATGGCCTGACGTCCAAACGGCTGACCCAGCCCGCCTTGCAGCCCGACCAGCTGCCTCCGCTCGACGCGGTGCTGCTGTCACACCTGCACGGCGATCACTTCGATCGAATAGCCAAGCGTGGGCTGGCCAAGGACCTGCCGGTGGTGACCACCCCGGAGGCCGCGGCGGCACCAGGATCATGGGCATCCTGCTCACGATGGATGGCCGGCAGGGCGCGGACCTGGTGCGCCTGGTCGAACCGCGGATGACCGTTCCGGTGCACACCGACGACTACACGGTGTTCCGCTCGCCGCTGTCCGACTTCTTCGCGGAGCTGGCGCAGCGCGAGGTCCCTAGCGAGATCCGAACGGTGGCACGCGGCGAGCGGATGGCGCTGGGTGTTGCCCGCCAGCCATCACACGGCACAGGGAGCACCAGCGCGCGATAAGATCACGCGCTGGTGGACTCCCGTACCGGCTTGCCCGTCGTCGGCATGGTGGGCGCCGGGCAGCTGGCCCGGATGACCCACCAGGCCGCCGTAGCGCTGGGTCAGTCTTTGCGAGTGCTGGCCGAAGATCCGGTGGAGCCTGCCGCCCTGGTCGCCTCCGAGGTGGTCGTGGGCCGACCGGACGATCTGGCGATGCTACGTCGCTTCGCCCAGGGCTGTGACGTCCTCACTTTCGACCATGAACACGTCCCCCCCGATCACCTGCGGGCTCTGGTCGCTGACGGGATGCGGGTGTATCCGAGTCCGGACGCCCTGGTGCACGCCCAAGACAAGCTGTTGATGCGCCAGACTCTGGCCGGGCTGGGCATGCCGGTTCCGCCCTTTCGCGAGGTGACCCGGCTGCAGGACGTGCTGCGCTTCGGCGCCCAACACGGCTGGCCGTGCGTGCTCAAGGCAGTCCGCGGTGGCTACGACGGGCGGGGTGTGTGGATGCTCAACGCACCGAGCGACGCGCGCCGGGTGATGGCCGAGCTACTCGCCGCAGGCACCCCGCTGCTGGTCGAGCCGTACGTGGCGATGCGCCGGGAGCTGGCCGCGTTGGTGGCTCGCTCGCCGTTCGGGCAGGGCGCGGCGTGGCCGGTGGTGCAGACGGTGCAGCACGACGGAATCTGTGTCGAGGTGCTCGCCCCGGCACCCGGCCTGGATCCCGACCTGGCGCAAGCCGGCCAGGAGCTGGCGCTGCGGGTGGCCAGCGAGCTGGGAGTGGTCGGCGTGCTGGCCGTCGAGCTGTTCGAGATGCCTCATGGACAGTTATTGGTCAATGAGTTGGCGATGCGGCCGCACAACAGCGGGCACTGGACCATTGAGGGTGCGGTGACGTCCCAGTTCGAGCAGCACCTTCGGGCGGTGCTGGACTATCCGTTGGGATCCACCGCGCCGCGCGCTCCAGCCTGTGTGATGGCCAACGTGCTCGCCGCCGACTCCCCACCAGTGCTGGGTATCGATGAGCGGCTGCACCACCTGATGGCCCGTTACCCGGAGACGAAGGTGCACCTTTATGCGAAGCCGGAGTGGCCAAGGCGCAAGATCGGGCACGTCACCGTGCTTGGGGCGCAGCTGGCATCGGTGCGCGAGGTGGCGGTGGTGTCGGCGGGCTTCCTGGCCACCGGGGTCTGGCCGGACGGGTACCCGCTGCACGGGCCGGAACGGGAGACTGCGTGACTGACCCGCTGGTGGGTGTGATCATGGGCAGCGGCTCGGACTGGCCGGTGATGAGCGCTGCCACCGAGGTACTGGACGAGTTCGAGGTGCCGCATGAGGTGGCGGTGATATCGGCCCACCGCACTCCGGGCCGGATGCTCGACTATGCGCGCCAAGCCGCGGACCGGGGGCTGAAGGTGATCATCGCCGGGGCCGGTGGGGCGGCGCACCTGCCCGGGATGGTGGCGTCGGCCACGGTGTTGCCGGTGATCGGGGTGCCGGTGCCGCTGGCGCATCTGGATGGTCTGGACTCGCTGCTGTCGATCGTGCAGATGCCCGCTGGCGTGCCGGTCGCGACCGTGTCGATCGGTGGCGCGCGCAATGCCGGCCTGCTCGCAATCCGCATCCTGGCCGCCTTTGAGCCGAACCTCAGGCAGCGGATGGCCACCTTCCAACAACACCAAGCCCAGCGCGTGCTGGACGCCGACGCCGCCCTACGTGCCAAGTTCGACTGACCTCCCCGCGTTCTGGATGCAGACTGCGGTAATCCGGTGCCCAGTTAGGGCATTCTGCATCCAGAACATGGTGAGGGAGGGCGAGCCCATGAACCCTGACTTTGGGATCTACCAGCTGGGCGCGGAGCACGAGGCACTGCGGGAGGCGGTGCGGGCGCTGGCGGAGAAGGAGATCGCGCCGCATGCGGCGGAGGTCGACGAGCAGGAACGGTTCCCGCACGAGGCGCTGACCGCCCTGGTGCGTTCGGGTTTCCATGCAGTGCACCTGCCGCAGGTCTACGGCGGTGAGGGTGCGGACTCGGTGGCTACCTGCATTGTGATCGAGGAGGTGGCGCGTGTGTGCGCGTCGTCCTCGCTCATTCCGGCGGTGAACAAGCTAGGCACGATGGGACTGCTGCTGGTCGGCTCCGAGGACCTCCGCAAGCAGGTGCTGCCGTCGGTGGCCACGGGCTCCATGGTGTCCTACGCGCTGTCCGAGCGAGAGGCGGGCAGTGATGCCGCGGCGATGCGGACCCGGGCCCGGCTCGACGGTGACCACTGGGTGCTCAACGGCACCAAATGTTGGATCACCAACGCGGGGGAGTCCGCCTGGTACACCGTGATGGCGGTGACTGACCCGGATCGGGGCACCGGCGGGATCAGCGCCTTTGTGGTTCACCAGGACGACCCGGGGTTCTCAGTCGGGCCCAAGGAACGCAAGCTGGGGATCAGGGGAAGCCCCACCAGGGAGATTTATTTCGAGGACTGCACGATCCCGGCCGAGCGGATCATCGGCGAGCCCGGCAGCGGGTTCAAGACAGCTCTCCAGACCCTGGACCACACCCGTCCGACAATTGGGGCGCAGGCCGTGGGCATCGCGCAAGGTGCGGTGGACTCCGCGATCGCCTATGTGAAGCAGCGCAAGCAGTTCGGCAAGCCGATCGCCGACTTTCAGGGTGTCCAATTCATGCTGGCCGAGATGGCGATGAAGACCGAGGCGGCCCGGCAGTTGGTCTATATCGCCGCGGCCCGCGCCGAGCGCGGCGAGAACAAGCTCGGGTTCATCTCCTCGGCATCGAAGTGTTTTGCCTCCGACGTGGCGATGGAGGTCACCAACGACGAGGTGCAGCTTTTCGGTGGTTACGGCTACACCCGGGACTTCCCCGTCGAGCGGATGATGCGCGACGCCAAGATCACCCAGATCTACGAGGGCACCAACCAGATCCAACGCATGGTCATGGCCCGCGCCCTGCTCAACGGCTAGTCCGCGTCGCGCTGCTTGTCTCGACCCGGCGACGAGGAGTTTGAATCCTCAACCTACCGCTGTTAACACTGTGGCGAGGCGGGCGGCTCGCATCCCGGCCCGGCCTGGTGACGGAAGCCGGATGGTCATCGGGCGTTGCTCAGCCCGGGGGATATGCAGCGAGGGTGGCGCTGGGTGAGCGATGACGGGAGCGTCGGGGTGCTGGGGGGGTAGCAGGTTGAGTAATGCCCGCAGTGCCCACTGCGGTGGGCCTTCATGCACCCACACCACGACCTCGGGGGCGAACACGTCGATCCGAACGCCTCGGGGAGCGGGGATCCTGGCGGTAGTGATTCGGTCGAATCTCCGGATCGTGACGAGATCGACGTAGTCCTGCCACTGGTAGGAGGCGACCAGAGCACACGGCGCGGCTCTGGGTCCGCAGCAGTACACGATGAACCCATCGGCGACCACGTCGAGTAGTAGCTGTTCCACCGCTGATGGTAGGCGTACCTCGGTGCCGGAGCGCAGACCTGGTACTGGAGGCAGCTTCACGGGCAGACCCCCGTCCTACCTGCCCGTGTGGCGTCCAGACCGCCCAGCGGCCCGATTGCGGCGCGACTGACCGTGCGGGTCATAGTCGCCTTAGCGCCGGGAAACTCACGACGCAGCCCCCTTTGTTCTGCGGTATTCAATGGGACATCGCGTCGACTACCCTTTCAGACCTCGCATGCAGATGCAAGAGTCGATGCACAAGCATGGGATTTCTCTTGAACGTCGTGTACCGATGCAAGAACGGGGCAGGTGCAATCACGTTTCTCTGCTGCGGCCGTCAATGGCTTTGCTGGTCAAGCGACGTCTTAGTCGACCGGAGTCTTGTGGAGCTGGCGGAAGACGTCAGATATCACACGCGGTGTGAAGATCGCCGGGCGTCAATCCTGGCCCTGGCCGCCCGTGCCCTTGATCAATACCGAGCCGAGAGGCTGCATTGATCCAGAGCGTAAATGATCAGCTTGACGAAAACCCCTGGCCGGGGTATCGGGTGAACTGACTGCCGTCTAGGGTGTAACTCTCCATACTGCTCAACCGTAGGGGGCATGGTGACGACGCCTCGGTGGAGTGACGATCCGATCGGCGGTCACGCCCCGGCACGACCGCAGGGGCCAACGGCGCTGCGCATCGTGTTGGGCACCCAGTTGCGTCGGCTCCGTGAAGCGCGCGGAATCACTGCGGGAGCGGCTGGCCAGGCGATCCGGGCGTCCCATGCCAAGATCAGCCGAATGGAACTCGGACGGGTGAGCTTCAGGGAACGCGATGTGACGGATCTGCTCACTTTCTACGGCATTGCCGATGAACAAGAGCGACACGCGTTCCTCACCCTGGTCCGGCGGGCCAACGTGCCCGGCTGGTGGCATCAGTACAGCGAGATCGTGCCGAGCTGGTTTGAGATCTACCTCGGCTTGGAGCAGGCCAGTTCAGTCATTCGTACCTATCAACCGCAACTCGTGCCGGGGCTGCTGCAGACTCGAGACGTCGCCCGCGCCATCATCCAGCTCGGCCACCCGCTCCGATCCCCCGACGATATAGAGCGCCGGCTCGCACTGCGGATGACACGTCAGGAAATCCTTACCCAACCTGGAGCACCCCAATTTTGGGCAGTCATGGAAGAGGCTTCACTATGGCGACTTAACGGACGTCCGGTGATGCGGGAACAGATTCAGCATCTGATCAAGATGGCTGAGCTTCCCAACGTCGCACTCCAGGTGATACCGATCTATTCCGGTGCGCACGTGGCGCTAGGTGGCCCTTTCTCCCTTCTGCGGTTCTCTGAACTTGACTTGCCAGATATCGTCTACCTTGAACAGTTATCCAGCGCTCTCTACTTGGACAAAATCGAGGATATTCAGCACTACCGTGAAATTATGGATCGGTTGTCTGTGCAGGCCAAAACCCCTACCGAAACTGTCAACTTCCTCGGCACTATCCTCAAAGAGCTCTGAATCTCAAGTGGCACCTGGCCGCTGAAGTAGGAATCTACCATTTACTCGTATCGGCACCGGCCCGCCGCATTTCTATGTCCACGATATTCTTGGATCCTGGCGCACACCTGCGCGCTACTCGGCACTCCGCACGGCCTTACCGACTACATCCCACGTGGGAGTCGTAGAACACGTCCGAGACGACAATGAAGCGCACGCGATCGTGGACCGACTGCTGGACGGGGCGAAAGCTCTTGAGTCATACCGTTGGGCCCGCAGCTCCCTCTGACGGCAGCGTCTGACGGGGTCATGCCGGTCAGTCTGACCTGGTGGCGGCCAGCGCGGCGGTAACCGGCTCCAGGTCATCGTCATCACGCGCACAGACACACCGCACCTCCCACGCTATTTTTCTAGGGGTGAAAGCACTATGGATTTTCTCACCATAGACAGCAATTAGCCCACCGAAATTCCGGCGTGTCTCTCTCCATTCCGGGCCGAGGGATCACGCCGTCATCTCGTCGAACTCACCGTCCTCCGCGCCCTGGATGAACGCCGCCATCTCGGCACGAGTGAAGATTAGCGCGGGGCCACCGGGGTGCCGGGAATTGCGCACGGCGATCTCTCCATTTGTCAGCTTCGCTAACTCCACACACTCCCCGCTGGGATTACTGTACCTGCTTTTTATCCAGGTGGCCCTCCGAAGCAAGGTAGCCGGCATACCGTTAGTGATCTGTGGCATCTCCGACCTCTCCATAAGTTTCCGCGCAGCATCCAGTCAGAGCGGCCAAATCATCCGAACGGCGACAGCCGCGCTTATGAGTGGCACGCAGCCGTCTCACCCGGGAGGCCCTACTTCTCCTCCAGTCTACGTACCTATGTCGTACGCAGGTCTCCTGTTTGATCGTTGACGGTGCGACCCGGCGTTACGCTGGCCACGGCTCGGACCGGCACTATGACTTTGAGTCCTCAGACTGCTACCAGTAGTCCTCAAATTCGGACCCGACCGGCGTGGAGGCCTTCGTGAAACGGGGAGCGGGATTCCTCGGGTCAGAGCGGCGTGGCCGGTGCTTGCGGCGGCCACATCCGCTGCCCAAGTAAGAGGCCACCCAGATCTATGGGGCGCCAATCAGAATCTAGCGCATGGTGATGGCGCGTGCGCTGCTCGTCACGTCAGGAATCCACGGCCGACATCGCTTGCCAGGCGTCCCACGGAACGGTCCAGTCATAGATGTCACCGTGTTCCCCGCTGAACTCGGTGGGGCTACCGGTAACCTCGACCGGGTCGCCGAACATCGCGCTATCAAAGTATTGCCGAGCGTTCGCGGTGGACAGGTTGATGCATCCGTGGGTGACGTTGGCCGAGCCCTGCGCGCCGGTGGACTCCGGGTTGGCGTGGATGAACTCACCGTAGTTGGAGACCCGCACCGCCCAATACATGGGTAGGTCGACATAGCCGTACTTGGGGTTGGACATCAGCACTTTCTGGGACTTGTTCATCACCACGTGGACGCCGTTGGTGGTGTGGCGCTGCGGGTCGGAGGCCAGCCCGTAGCTGGCCGGGAAGTTCATCACCTCCTGGCCTTCTCGGATGACGACCAACCGGTGGCTGTTGACGTCGGCCTTGACGATCTGGGCGCGACCGACGGTGAAGGACGTAGTCAAGTCCTCTTCGCCGTAGGATCCGTCGCCGTAGGCCACGCCGTAGAGCTTGGCGGCGATGTTGACCTGTGTGCCGGGCTGCCAGTACTCCCGGGTCCGGTAGTGCGCCCGGGAGCCGCCGTTGTCGTCGGGGAGCCAGGCCCACGAACCCTCCGCCGGCACTGACGTCTCTACCTGCAGTGCCCGCTCCACGGCGGCCTTGTCGGCCACGTGGTTGTCGAACTGCAGGATGACCGGGGCGGCGATGCCGACGGTATCGCTATCGCCGATGTTCAAGGTGGCATGGACAAGCTGGCTGGGTGTGACGGTGCTGAACGAGCCGGTGACGGGAACCGCCGGGGAATCGGGGCCGGCCGCGGTGCCGCTCCAGGTATAGGTCCGGTCGTAGCCCAACGGCTCGGTGCTGGTCCAGCTGCGCCGGTCCGGGCTCAGCGCGCCGGCCACCGCCTTGCCCTCCGAGTTGGTCAGCGCCACCTCGCGCAATTCGCCCTCGTTGACGCTCACCGAAGCGGGCTGCGTCGGCTTGACGTTCTCGGCCTTGTCGCCTGGCTGGATGCTGACCTGCGGCGGTGCAGCAGCACCTCCGTTGGACGGTCCGGAAGGCTGCCCAGAGCCGGTGCATCCGGCCACCAGCACCGCCAAGACAAGCCACACCAGTGTCGCGATGATCCCATTCATCCGGCCACTGCCCAGCACACCGCGCATAGTCCTACCGCCGAATCTCCCGATCGCTGCCCCGGGGTCAGGGTATCCCGGGGCCATCACGAACTCATGTCATCAACACCACTGTTCGGTCCTCAGAACTGTCGGGTTCGCTGTCCTCATCGAGGATCGCATTCAGCGGGCTCAGCGGGGTCAACGAGGTGCGAATAACCCCGCTGAGCCTGCTGAATGCGGAAACCGGGTGCTCACGTGAGGGTGGTGGTGATCCGTTCGGCGGTGCGGCGGTCCGTCAGTGCAGCAAGATCGGCACCGGTGCACTGCACCAGTGATGCGTCGGCGGCGAGCACGGCGAGCAACAGTTCCCCCGGCACAGCCCCGTCCCAGTCCGTCGTGCACAGCAAGCGGTCACCGGCGTGCAGATCCAGCTCGGCGGCTCGGGCCCGGGCACTGGCTACAACCTCGCCCGCGTCGGGGCTCGGCGCGCCGGACGTGAAGGTGTCGCCATGTACCCGGACCTCGGTGGCATAGTCGTGCACCCCCGGCGGCAGCACCGGGATGCCCATGCCTAACGTGTCCAGTCCCAACGCCGCCACCTCATCGGCACCGGCTGCTTCGGCGATTCGGTCGATCCCACATAGTGCGACCTGCGCGCCGGCAGGCGACGTCGTGACCGTCGCGCCGCACCACCAGGCGCCCAGTAGCACCCCGGTGGTCTGCCAGTGCGGCGGCAGCAACACCGCGACGGCGTCGCCGGGCTGGACGTCGAGCTCGTCGCGTAACCAGTTCGCGGTCTTGGCTGCCCAGTTGGCCAGCGTGGCGCCGGACAGCTCGATCCGGCTGCCGACGGCGTCGTCATAGTGAGTGATTCGTGGTCGGGCCGGGTCCCTGCGCAGCAGGGGACCGAGCAACTCGTCGGTGATGGTCATCGGTTCCTCAGCAGGGCCGGGTCAGGAGACGCACGGCACGTCGCTGCCGGCCATCGGCGGTCTCGGAGCGAGAGCAGGGGCTAGAGCTGGCGGCGGGCTGAGAGCGGTATACGCGATCGGATACATCTTGCTGATGCCTGCCCCGTCCACTCGCAGGAAAGATGCGCCGCCGATCCGTGGCGTAACCGGTCCGGGATAGTCCCGGCCGAGGTACACCTGCACGGTCCCGGGCGTCAGGTTGGAACCCTCTTCAACCGGCAGGCCGCCCAGCGTGCCGGCCACGGCTGCGCCGACGTCCTGCTCGCCGGCCGGGTAGCGCACCACGCTGGTGGCTCGGGACGGAGTGTTGCCGACCGCGCCTTGGCGGAACCCTTGCCCGGCCAGCTGCTCGGAGACCGAATTGGCGAGCCCGGTCACGCCCGAGGCGTTGAGCACGTCGACTGTGACCGCCGCTCTGGCCGGGGAGCCGGGCGTGAGATCCGGCGCGGGACGGACGTCGATGGCCTGGGCGACGAACGCCTGCACGGCCCCCGGATCGACCTTGAGCACCGCACCGTCGGACTCGCTGGCACCATCGCCCAGCACCGGAACGGTCTTGAACATCACGTTGCCCGCGGCCAGACCTTGCATCCGAGCCGCGAAGTCAAGCAGGTCAAGGTCCTCGTCGAGCACCAGCGATTGCTGCGTCGCGTCGATCAGCTGACGGATCCGAGCCGGGCTGGCCAGCGTCCCCGCCGACAGCACCTTGTCGGCCAGCGCGGCGAGGTACGCCTGCTGGCGCACGACGCGGTCCAGGTCGCCGCCGGGCCGCCCATGCCGTTGCCGGACGACCGCCAACGCGTCCGGCCCCGAGATC